>NZ_JACSQB010000064.1 GCF_014836835.1 Clostridium faecium
GAATGAGAGATTGTGAAAAAATGATTATATGCATTATATGTTTTATATGTATTTTAGTATGAGAAATTATTTTTTGTAATCGTTCTATTATTAAACGTAAGTTAGTAAAACAACAAGTTAAATAAAATGACAAAATAAAAGAGCTGTTATAAAACGACTAAAATTTGGTTAAGAGGACAGCTCTTTTTAATTCTATAGAAAATTATAAAATTTCAAATTTCTGGATAACCTTATGAAATAGGAAAATACACAGTCTACGCAGTAGATTTTTATATAAATAAGAAGTAATTCAATTTGTTATTGCAATTTATTAGAAATTAATTTCCTTAATATATTTTTGAAGGTGCGATAATGTTTATAAGTTCTATAATGTTTATAAGTTTTATAATGTATACTTAGAAAGCTGTTGTAAAAAGACTAAAAATTATTTTTAAAAACTTGTAATAAGAAGTGGGAGAGGTTTTGAAGAAAAAAGTTATATATATTATATGTCTTATATGTATTTTAGCAGGAGGAATTCTTTTTTATAATCGTCCTATGAATAATATTGATTATATTAAAAAAAATAGCAGGGATTTAAAGCTTAATGATATTGATGATAATAGTAATTTAGACTTAATATGGGAAGGCATAAAGGATAAAAGCATAATCTTTACAAATGAGTATCATGGCATTAAAGAAAATTCAGATATTCAATATAAATTTATAAATTATTTAATGGATAATTGGGATTTAAAATATTTTTTAATGGAATGCGGGCATGCATCTGGAGTTATTTTAAATGAGTATTTACAAAGTGGAGATGAAAAATTATTAAATGATATTTTTGAATGGGGAATTTTAAATAAAACGAATACCGAAGAAACAAAGGAATTTATGAAAAAATTGTACCTAAAAAATAAAGATTTACCAGAAAATAAAAGATTAATTATAGTTGGATTAGATGTTGTAGAGGAGGAAGGTAGTGTAACTTATTATTTTAAAGATATGTTAGAAAAGCATAAGGGAATGCCTAAAGAGCAATTAGATAAAATGATGAATATTCTAAAATATTCTGAATTAGAGTGGACTATAGGTGAAAAGAGTAATGAATTTTTAAAAATTCTTGAAGATTTAGATAAAGATTTAGAAGAAAATGAAGATGTATATGTAAAACATTTAGATAGTGAAGGGTTATTTGATCTTAAGTTAATAGTAAATAATCTGAAAAATAATTCCAAGTTAGAATATGAAATTGATGGAGGAGTAACTGTTAATAAAGAGCTTTATGAAGCAAGAGATAAAATGAATTATGAGAATTTTAAGAAAATATACGAGCATTTTGGTGGTGGTAAGTATTACTCTCATTATGGCATAAATCATATTTATCAAAATAAAATCAATAATGTTAAGTTTTTAGGTACAAATATTAAAGAAGATCCTAATTTCAAAGATGAGATATATAGTATAAATACCATATACAAAGAAGGACAAAGTTATAATTATAGAGATTTAGCACCAATGCATTTTTATAGTATTACTACAGAGTTAGAAAATACTTTAAAAGATGCTGGGATAGAAAATGGGAATAAAATAATTGTATTAGATAATAAAAGAAGTCCATATAAAAAGAAAATTTTTAAAGAATGTTTCTCATTTTTTGATGTATATGTAGATGAAAAGCTCTTTGAAGCTAATAAAGGGGTAACTACAGATTATTTTCAATCAATAATAATAATAGAAAACCCGACTCCAATTAAGTGGTATTGGGAAGATTTTATAAAAGAAAACTTTTTAAATAAACATTAAGGGTTTTGCGATGAGTTTAAATTAAATGTTATAGTTAAATTGAATAAAAGGTTGTTTTAGAGCTAACTTTTTAAGTTAATTCTAAAACAACTTCTTTTTTATAAAAATAGCAATAAGTATAAACTTGTTTGTATTTGCAGATAATATCCATAAATTATCAATTTTTAAAAGTTGAAATCTTAAATATTACATTAGTAAGTTATAAAGAATTCCAAAGTTTAAATGAACTGGTATTTATTTTAGTAAATATAATTATATAATAATGTTATTTTTAAAAAATCAATATTTATTGGCATAAATTAACATTGACTATTTTAAATTACTTGAATATAATAAACTGAGATTTAATTAGTTTAAATCTTAAATTTTTTTAAGCGCCAGAACTTATAAAGTTTTATAAAAAAGCTCTATAAGTTGACGAGGATGGGGAGTATCGAATCTTCGGCGGGTGCCCCACGGTATCGCACTACCGTTAACGATTGGTAAAAGCAGAGAGTGATTTCTGTTACAAAACCAATCAGGTGTTAAAACCTTATTATGCAATATAAGGAAATAGTTCTATTTTTATAGTATTTATTGAATATTATGACAAATGGTACTTGCTTATTTTTGTATAAAATATTTTAATTTGAAAGGAAGAAAAAAATATGTGCGGAATAGTAGGTTATTTCGGAAAAAGAGAAGCCTCAGAATTATTAGTTGAGGGCTTAAGTAAACTAGAGTACAGAGGGTATGATTCAGCAGGAGTTGCTATTTTAGATGAGGGAAACCTTAAAGTTGAAAAATGCAAGGGAAGACTTGCTTGCCTTGAAGAAAAATTAAAAGGAACTCCTATTCATGGAACTATAGGGATAGGACATACAAGATGGGCAACTCATGGTCAGCCATCAGATGTCAATTCACACCCACATTCAAATGGAAAGAAAACTATAAGCGTTGTTCACAATGGAATTATAGAAAACTATATCAACATTAAAGAATGGCTGATGTCAGAAGGATATGAATTTAAATCTGAAACAGATACAGAAGTAATACCTCAACTTATAGACTATTACTACGATGGAGATTTGGTTAAAGCTGTAATGAAAGCAGTTGGTAAAATGGAAGGAAGTTATGCAATAGGAGTTGTTACAACTTATGAGCCAGATAAAATAGTGGCTGTAAGAAAAGATAGCCCGCTTATAGTTGGTCTTGGAAAAGATGAAACTTTTATAGCTTCAGATATACCAGCAGTTTTAAATCAAACTAGAGACATTTATTTATTAGAAGATAAAGAATTTGTCATTATAACTAAAGATGGCGTTAAAATAATAACTGAAGATGAAGAAGTTGTAAATAAAGAAGTTTATCATGTAACTTGGGATGCAGATGTTGCTGAAAAAGGCGGATATGAGCATTTTATGATAAAAGAGATACATGAACAACCAAAAGCAATAAAAGACACAATGGCATCAAGAATAGCGTTAGGACAACCTATAAAGCTTGATGATATTCATATAACTAAGGAGCAAATAAATAAACTTAATAAAGTTTATATAGTTGCTTGTGGAACAGCTTATCATGCTGGAGTAGTTGGAAAATATGTTATAGAAAAGCTTGCTAGAATACCAGTTGAGCTTGATATAGCATCTGAATTTAAATATAGAGATCCAATTTTAGATGAAAATTCATTAATGATAGTTATAAGCCAATCAGGGGAAACAGCAGACACTATGTCAGCATTAAGACTTGCTAAATCTAAAGGTGCAAGAGTTATAGCTGTTACAAATGTTGTAGGAAGCTCAGCTTCAAGAGAGGCAGATGACGTTCTATACACTTGGGCAGGGCCAGAAATAGCAGTTGCATCAACAAAAGCTTATGTAACTCAGCTTATAGCAATGTATATAATTGGATTATTCTTTGCACAAAATAAAGGAACACTATCAAATGAGAAAATAGAAGAAATTAAAGCTGAAATGCTAGAACTTCCAGAAAAAGTTGAAAAAGCATTAGAATGTAAAGAAGTGATACAAAAAATAGCTTCAGAAACATACATGGAAAAAGATATGTTCTTCCTAGGAAGAGGACTTGACTACGCAGTTGCAATGGAAGGTTCATTAAAACTTAAAGAAATATCTTACATTCATTCAGAAGCATATGCTGCTGGAGAATTAAAACATGGCCCAATAGCATTAATTGAAGATGGAACTGTAGTAATATCCCTAGCAACTCAAGAAGAGCTATACGATAAAATAGTAAGCAATGTTCAAGAAGTTGTATCAAGAGGAGCTAAGGTATATATGATAGCACAAGAAGGACACTCAGAAGTGCAAAAAACAGTAAGCTCAGCAATCTATATACCAAAAGCAATGGACTTACTAGCACCGGTAATTTCAGTAATTCCACTACAGCTATTCTCATACTACATGGCAATAAAAAAAGGCTGCGACGTTGATAAACCAAGAAACCTTGCTAAATCAGTAACAGTTGAATAGGATATTATAGATAAAAAAAGTAGATGTATAATACAAAAAATGTCGACCTAATGACAATAAAGTCCGCCTAGGACAAATAAAGATGACATAAAAATCATGGAAAGATTTCAGTTTTCACACTGAATCATCCATGATTTTTTTATTTATGGATTGAAAAACAGAAGAATTATTGAGAAGAAAATATTGAAAGAAATATTGATAAAACCATTGAAAACAAAGGAATTGATCCATGTATTCATTCTTTATATTGATTTTATTGAAATACATAACAGAAAAAGCCCCAATCTTAACCCTTAACCCTTAACTCTTACACCTGTACTTTCAGTCAACTTTATTGTAATTTTTAGAGCCAGAATTCAAGGGAAAAGGCTCATGAAAGAGCCTGTTTTTCTGTGAACTTTATTGTAATTTTGAAATTGAAAAATGGATAAAAAATGGGCTGAAAGGCTGATGGGAAAAGGGGTTGATGGTGGTGATGGTTTTAGGTGGAGTTTTTTTGTATTATACACCAATATTAAAATTGGAGGTAATTATGATTATACAACTAGATATTCATTCAGAAATAGAAATAGATAACTTAGAAGAGCTTCATAAATTAAAGTTTATTATGGAGGAAAACAATTTGAAAGTGAACAAAAGTCAAATAGCAAGAGAACTTGGAGTTGATCCACGTACTGTGGATAAATATTTGAAAGGATATGTGAAATCTACTACTAGAAATCGTAAATCTAAAATAGACTCTTTTGAACCTATTATTAAAAAGCTTCTTAGCAAAGATTCTATTCAAATATTTTATTATAAACGTATTTTATTAAGTGCCATGATTTATTGCAACAATTAAAACGTGCAAATTTAGAAAATCGATTAGATGCCAGGCTTAAACATTTTAGTAAATTCGTATATTGAAGCTGTTTTAATTTTATTAATATTATTGATATTTTTAAGTTTGGTGACATTATTAAGCTTGTGCTGTAATTCAGTATCATTATTATAGTCTTCATATGACTTTTGAATTAATTCCATAAGTAAATTTCCATATTGTAGATCACATTCTGCTATCTGTTGAGCTTCCATAGAGGCTTGTACTAGTATTTTCATAGACCAACCAACTACTTTCCTTGGATTATATTGTATATAAATGTAGGCTTTTTTAACTCATTTAAGCCGTTTAAACTAAAAATAATCTATATAAACAGTACAAATTTACTAAAAGCGTGGTTATAGTGGAGTCAAATATAAAAAGGATTACTAGGTATAATTCCTAATAATCCTTTTTATTTACATCAATATGTTATGGTTCAATTTTATAATTTATATTCCAAGATGCAAAACATATTCAATTTAAATACATCCCATGTTAAGGTTAATACTCTATATTACTTATTCTGCAACTATTTAAGTTTTCCTTTTGCAAAATAAAAAAACTAGACTCTATTTCCTTTATATTATATAAGAAAACAGACATCTATTTTTAACGTCTTAAATTTAGATTAATACACTAAGCTTGTCTATAATCTTTCCTTGTAAAAAAACATAATATTATATAATTTATCTATGATACAATAAAAGGTAAAAGGGGGTAAATATGTCAAACTTTAAGAATGCTAACTTTAAAAAAATATGTTCATTTTTTTTAATTTTTACAATGCTTATGGTAATAAGCATAAATCCAGTAGTTGCATATGCTAATTCAAGCTCAACTAAATATATGGATCCAGAGAAAAATAATGGAGTATACTTAGTTGAAAATTTAGTCATTGACGGAAAAGACTATACATTTACTCATTCTACAAAAGATGGTAATAATGTTATAGAAATTAGTGGTGCTGAAAATCACACAATAGTAGCTAATAAAAATTCTAACATAATATATGTAGACAATGAACAAGTTTCAGCAATAAATAGAAGTTCATCTGGTGGTTGGACCTATTTTGGACCAGACAAGTACACCGTTTCTTGGAAACAAGGAGCTTCTACAGCTGTCATAGCGGCAGTAATAGCTGGCGCTGTTGGAGGTCCTGTAGGAGTATTTTTTGCTGCTGCATCAGCTTTAGCAGGAGTTTCTATTGGTTGTGATATCTACTACAGTGGTAGATATAGAATTGTAGGTACACATGTTGAAGGAGAATATACAGCAGAAATATATCATGGTAACGAACATATTTACACTTCACATTGGTCAGGACGTAGATAAAATATGAATTTCCTATTAACTGATAAATATACTTTACTCTATGTTTTTTTACAAATAATCTTTTTATTTTGTATAGTTAAAAGTTCTAAGAAGGGTGAAAACTCTAAAGAAGTTAAAAATAAGTTAACTATCTTTTATTGTATTATATTAATAATATTTAATTATATTTATTTAAGTTTAAATTATGTGTTAAAATAAAGAAATAAAAGGGGCTGTCGCATTATCGGGTTTAAAATCCGTTAGCGATAGCTCTTATTATTCATCTTTAAAGTCTTTTATTAGGTTTACTATATCTTAACTATAAAACATTTAAAAATAGGCGCACTTTAATAAGCCTTTTAAATGTAAAATTTTTACACTGAGCTTAAGCGACTTTCTTTACATTAAATAAATGCTGTCCTATTCGGTCTTACTGTATTCTATTGTGTAACTTATTTATATTGTGTGCTAGAGCAAGTAGTATACTTTCAGCTAATACATTTTTATTTCCACGGCACATAAATCTTCTAAAGTTCATATCTTCCTTTATTTGTGCAAAAGACCCCTCAACTTGTATACTTCTATTAACTCTAAGTAAGCAACCTTAATTTTTCATTTTTAATTGTTAATCCTTAATCTCTCATGGACTAATCTGTTTTTATATAAAATTATTTTCCACAGTATATATTAAGATAAGAACCTTCTAAGCTAGAAGGTTCTTATGAAAATCTTTTATTTTCTTAAAATAGGTGCGTAAATCTTAATCATGGATGATTCGTCTTTAAAATTAGCATCGTATACCTCAAAACTAGGAAGTTTTGAGTAAACATATTTGTTCTTGGTATGAATTGCTTGAGGTTGTTCTAGACCTTGCTCATTTAGCCATGTCTTGTAAAAATATTTCCAAAACTCTCCGCTAGTTTCCATGCCGAGGGTGGTATCAAACACTGCGTATTGGCAGGTGTCAAATCTACGAGCAATGAAACCGGTCGGCAAGTTGTCAAGTGTAGAAACTTCTACACCAATCATATATTTAGCTGTGTCATTTTCTCCTGATTCATGAGTCATACCATATTCTACTGGATAGTTTACTTGATCAGGAATTAATTCTACCAAATTTTCATTATTCCATTGGTCATATAACTCTCCTATATTGTCAGTACCTATATTGTAGTCAATATCAGTTTCGATTCCCACTACTAGGAAGCTTTCTTTTGTGACAAACTTTACGTTTTCGAAGCATTGTTTTAAATCCATAATTATACCTCTTTCCATAAATAAACTCTCTGGAGTAAAAGGATCAATAGGTGGATTTATTCTTCTGAATTGTGCCGGTGGAAATTTGTATTGACGTACAAATTTCTTAGTAAGTGATTGCTGAGAAGAAAAGCCTGATTCAAAGGCTATACAAATGATTCTCTTATCAGTTTCTTTAAGTGCCTTTGCTGCTTGGTATAAACGGTATTGATTAACATATTCTTTCACTGTGTAACCTGTAATAATTCTAAATACCATTGAAAAATAGGATGGTGAAAGATATACATATTCAGCTATATCAGAAACTAAGATATTTTAATCATAGTTTCTGTGTATAAACTCTGTCGCTTCAAATATAGCATTCAGATAATCCATGTTAATCCCTCCTTCCAATATTATACTACTATATCAGACATCTAAAAGTTTTGTCAGAATCAACTTAGTTTGAAATTCACCTATCAAAAAGCCTTTTTAGAATTATTAACTTTTAATTAAAAGAGAATAAAGCAATTAGAAGAAGTGATTAAGAATATAGAATAGTGGTCTATTACTTTCTTTTAGATGTCTAAGTATGGGCTAGGAAGAATAGTGGAAATATACTAACTTTTAAAATTTCTATATGGTATAATATTTTTAAGTGAAAATTATGGTTATTTAGTAAAATAGAGGTAAGATGATAGAGTTAATTAATATTGGAGAGGCCTATCTTTAGAATTAAAACAGCTATCAGAATTAAAACAGCTATCAGATAAAAGTGAGATTAAATTTATTGAAAACAGTGGTCATTGCATTCATTAAGACAAGCCAGAAGAGGTCATTAAAGCTATAAGGGATTTGATTTAAACTAATCAGAGGAGATACATCACTTGAATTATAGCTTTTTCACTGATATTTTTAGCAATATCAGTTATTATAACAGGTGTTTTTTATTATAAATTTAAGCAGATCAATATGCTTCCACATATTGATGATATTAAGAGAAGTGGGAATGTTGAAGATATGTCTATTTAATATCAACATTTAATTTTTTTATTGTCTTTAGGAGGGAATATTTTGAATAGCATTAAAAATCAGTGGAAAATTATTAGGATTAGTTTTATAACCAATAAAGTATATTGCTCAGTATATATATTAATGAGGTTACTTATATCACTAGTTCCAGCTTTTTATGTTTTAGCTTATTCAGAATTTATTGATAATATTCTCAAATTATATAATGGGTCTGTTAACTATAGGGGCTTATTGTATTCTTTTTTATGGATATTAACCATAACATTTATAAAGTACTTAAGTGAAAGTCTAAATGGATATATTTATAACAAAATAAATCTAAATCTGTTAAAAGCATTAAAGATGGAAATGATTGAAAAAAAGTCAAAACTTAAATATGAACTTATAGAAAATAAGGATGCTTGGGATTTAATTTATAGAACTTCAAAAGGGATTCCAGATAAGATTAATATAGGTTTCGTAAGTTTTTTTGATCTTTTGGAACTTTCTATAAAAATTCTTTCCATTATTATAATTGTAGGAGTGTTTTCCAAAGTGGCTGCCATAATAGTTCTTTTATGCTTTATTCCAATTGTAATTGTGTCTATAAAATCTGGGAAGAATGATTATAGTAGTTATATGGAAATAGAAAAAATTGCTAGAAGAATTGATAATTATGAAGATATTCTTACATCTAAAGAATATGCGGATGAAAGGACAATATTTAATTATACCGAGTGGTTTTCAGAAAAGTGCAAAAAATCCTATGATAAGATGATATCTATGTTCTTAAAAATTAAACTTAAGTTTTATACTAAAGTAAAGGTTACTAGCTTTATCATTACAGTTATATTGTTTGTTATTATTTTCATTCTTATGAATTTAACAGTAAACAAAGTTATAACCATAGGATTATTTACGTCTATAATTATGCAGCTTTTAGAAATAATCAATGGTATAGCATGGCAACTAGCAGGTATTATATATAAACTTACTAATAGTAATGTATATATGAATGATTATTTAAATTTCTATTCTCTAGAAGAAACATGCAATAACCTTTCTGATAATGAATGTTTAGATAAAGTGGATATCATAGAATTTAAAAATGTAAATTTTAAATATCCAGGAAATACTGAGTATACCCTTAAAAATCTTAACTTGAAACTAAACAACAGTGAAAATTATGCTATTGTTGGAGAAAATGGAGCAGGAAAATCAACCATAATTAAACTTTTATTAAAACTTTATGATACTTATGAAGGAGAAATTCTTATAAATGGAATAGAATTAAAAAAAATAAAAGATGTAACATCATTATTTTCAGTAGTATTTCAAGACTATGCAAAATATGAAATTAGCATTAAGGATAATATACTTTTCGGTGAAAATGAGAAGATTTCAGAAGAAAATTTATGTCAGTACTTTGATTACGTAAATTTCTCTATAACTAAGGAAAGATTTCCTGAAGGCATTAATACTGAACTTGGAAGGCTTACAAAGAAGAATACAGACATGTCCATAGGACAGTGGCAGAAACTTGCCATGGTACGTGCACTATGCCAAGGTGGAAACTTTTATATATTGGATGAGCCAACAGCTGCTTTGGATCCTATATCTGAAGCTATGATATATAAGGATTTTATGAAAATATTAAGCAAAAATCCTTCCTTAATAATAACTCACAGACTTGGAGCTGCTAAGCTTGCAGATAAAATTATGGTAATAAAAAATGGTACTAATGTTGAGAGTGGAAGCCATGATGAGTTGATGTCAAGGGAAAGTTTATATAGAAATATGTATGTAAGTCAAAGTAGGTGGTATAGTGATGAAAAAGCAAAATGCATTTAAAGTAATAATTAAAGAAGTGAAAAGAATAGTAGGTAAAAGTCCAAAAGTTACTATAATGATTCTTATAACTGGATTCATTGAATCGCTATTGCTTCTTGGAAATACAGCAGCTTTAAAAAACCTCCTTGAAAAAATAACCTATGCTGTTGAAAATAATACAGGTATAGTATATTCATTAAAAGCTTTTATAATTTTATTAAGTGTTGTGATGTTAGAAGATTTTTGTAATGCTGTAGTAAATTTTCTTGCTGACAGACAGTCAATGGAATCTAGAAAAAGTATTATGGAAGAGTTTTATATAAAGATAAGAGATATGAAGTTATTGTATTTTGAAAATCCTGAATTCCTTGATACTGTGAACAAAGCTAAAACAGGTCTTGATGGAAGTATAAATATAGTGATTTCTTTGGAATTTATTTTAAGTAATTATATTGTGTATTTTGTTATTATAACTATATATTTGTATAAGCTTCATCCGCTTTTAAGTTTAACAATTTTTTGTGTTTTTATTCCTACTTTTTTCAGTTACGGAATGCGAAATAAAATTAAAAGTAGCTTGGAAGATAATATTGCAGTGCAGAGAAGGAATGTTAATGCCTATGAAGACTATATAGGACATAGAAATTATTTTAAGGAGACAAGACATTTAAATGCGGTTAAATTTTTCAAATGCAGGTTAGATAATGCTTTGGATGAATTAACTAATTTGAGTCTGAAAGCCTTTAATAAAATTAATATTATAAAATTAATAATTAATATTGTTTATTTTTTAGGTTTTATAACTTTAATAGGAATTATATATTATCTTACTTTAATAAAGGCCATTTCAGTGTCAGAGACAGGAACAGTTTTAACTGCTGTCACTACTATGTATAATCGTATGGATTATTTGTTTAATTCTCAGATTGCAGGTATTTCTGAAGATTATACTAGTCTTTATAATCTTAATAAAATATTGAATTACAAGAGCATTACTGCTAGTGAAAAGATTGATGAATGTGAAGAAAATCTTGAGGTATCAATTAAAAACGTAAATTTCAAATATCCTAATTCTGAAAGATATGTCTTAAGTAATATTTCTATAGATATAAACCCAGGAGAAATAATTGCAATAGTAGGAGAGAATGGTTGTGGAAAAACTACATTAACTAAAGTTATCACAGGACTATATGAACCTCCTGAGGGAGAAATTTTTTATAATGGAAAGTCTTTTAATGAGCTGAATATGAAATCTATTTATAAAAAGATTGCTATAGTATTTCAAAGTTTTAAGCAGTATGCAGTAACTCTTAAGGAAAATGTTACCTTAGGTTTTATTGATAAAGCGGATAATTGTAAGGTGGAAGAAGAACTTAAAAAAGTTAATCTTAGTAATATTGAGGAAAGGTTAGATAATGGCATAGATACCTTACTTTCAAAAGAATTTGGAGGAACGGATTTGTCAATTGGGCAATGGCAGAGGATAGCTATTGCAAGGGCGAATTATAAGGATGCTTCACTGATTGTCTTTGATGAACCTACTGCTTCACTAGACCCATTGCAAGAAATGGATATAATGAAAAGTTTCATCGAAACTACAAAAAATAAAACTAGAATACTTGTAACTCATAGGATTGGAGCAGCAAGACTTGCTGACAGAATTATTACTATGAAAGATGGAAAAATAATTGAAGTAGGTACCCATGATGAACTTATTAGCATAGAGGGGGAATATGCCAATTTATATAACAGTCAGAAACAGTGGTATAGCAATTAGTAGGAGATTATATTTCTACTGTAACATAGATAGATTATATAGTTTTGTGTAATCATCATTTTATTAATTTAGTATTACTGGAAAATTTAATTTCTAGTAATACTTTTTTGAACTAATATAAATCATGAATTAAGTGTACACCACTAAAAATATTGTGTAGTTAATAATAAAAAAGTCATAGTAAAAGTCAGAAAGAAAATATAGAAGAACTTTTTATTGAATCCTAGCCTTATTCTATTAATTTATAAATTAAAGCTTAAAGGTTAATAAATAAAAGGAATTAACAGAATATTATAGAAAATAGTGAATATATTTAAAAGTATTTAAAAACTAGGAAGTTATTAAGGTCGAGAAGATAAAAGTGAAATAAAGTAGAAGGAATCATTAAGCTATATAATAATTGCTGACCGATGGGCAGGGCACTTACTATTGTAATCTATATAATAGCAGGTGTTCATTTTGGTATATCTAAATAGTGAAAATGTAGATAAGAATATGTTATTTAAATAAAAGGAGAATAAAAATGACTAATAAAAATTGTGGAGTGGCTACACAAGGAAGCAGGTTATATCTACAGCAGTATATGGTTAATGCAGAAGATAAATTATCAGAAATGATAATTGCAGCATCACCATCATTATTAATATTTGCTGAAAATAAATCCAATATAGATTGGAAATCACCATTAGAGAAATGTTCAAAAGGCGAGTTTTATGAATATAGAGATGATTTTTTAGAGGTCTTAAATTTAGAAGATGAAAGGTATAAAAAGGCAAAAGAGAATCTTAGAGAGTTTTGGCCTAAGAACGGGCCACAATGGGACGGGTTAGCAGTTGTTAATGGAATTAATGGAGAAAAGGGATTTTTACTTGTAGAAGCAAAGGCACATTTAGATGAAACTAAATCAGATCTAAAGGCAGTATCAAATCAAAGTATTAATAAAATTAAAAAATCTATTAGTAGAACTCAAGAGTATTATGGAATTGAAACTAATGACTGGACAAAGAACTACTACCAATTAGGAAATAGAATAGCATATTTATATTTTATGAATGAAATTTTAAAAATACCAACTTGGTTAGTATTAATCAATTTTACTGATGGAGAATATAAAAAAACAGAATTATATGAATGGTTAAAACATTATAACCAAATATACACAAGCATGGGTATAAACTTGAATTCTAAGTTGTTAAATAATATTATTCAAATTTTCATAAAAGCACTATGATTTATTGAAAAAAGGGAATATATAAAAATTACTAAGTTAGGGTAATGATGGATATTATTTAGCAATAAAACAGTATTTAGATTATAGTAAAGTGGATGCATGTAAAGAGCATTTAAATAAAATTGATAAAGCAAAAATTATTTAAAGTAAGATGGAAAGACTAGAAAGACTAAAGAAATGTTTTGAAAGAGCGTTAGATAATATGAATTCGAAGGGGATAGACCTACTTGAAAAAGGTAAGGTCAGTAATAGGGGTGAAAAAGAAAGTGAAATAAGAGTATTTTTTATAAATGAAAAGAATACTTTCAGAAAGATTATAGAATTTATTCCTCTATTTAATGAAATATTTGAAAGTGAAATGGAAAAGGAATTATTAAAGATATTGAGGAATGGATACTTGATATAGAAAAAAAGTTATAATTGAATATTTAGGGCATAGTTTGAAGAATGACAAATGACTTTTATGAAGGAGGTTTTAACATTATGGTTAACATCAGACGTGCTAAGGTAGATGAATATGAAATTCTAACTGATATAGCCATTAAATCTGAGGGGTATTGGGGATATGATTCTGATTATATGGATAAGTTTAAGTCCATTTACAATGTAAGTAAAGAATTTATAAAAAACAATCAAACCATTCTTATAGAAGAAGATAATAGTATTGTTGGATTTTATGGATTAATATGCAAAGATAGAGAAGCTTCTTTAGAGTATTTTTTTATTGAACCTAAATACATAGGCAAGGGATATGGAAAATTACTATGGAACTATCTAGTTAGTGATTGCAAGAACCTTGGTATTAAAGCCTTTGAAATAGTAACAAGTCCACAGGCTAAAGAATTTTATGTCAAAATGGGAGCAATATCATGTGGAGAAGTAGAGTCTCTTCTAAAAAAAGGACGCATAATTCCACAATTGATTTATACAGTAGAAAAGTAAAGATTTCTATTTATAAGGCTTTTTAAAATCTACATTCTTAATTAGTAATTGAAGGTAGAGCATGTGAAATTTTAGGAGGGATTATGGAAACTATTATTGGATGTTCAGTAATAATATATGATAATGATAAAAAAGTTTTGATTTCGAAAAGAAGTAAAACAAAACGTAAATTTCCGTTATTTTGGGAAACAGTAGGTGGAACTTTAGAAAATGAAGAAAGCCCAGAAGAATGTATTAGAAGAGAAGTTAAAGAAGAATTAAATTGTACCATTAGTGATTTAGAATTATTTAAGGTCTATGTCATTAATTCAGATAATCGTTATGTTTTAATTGTATATACTGGTAAACTTATTGGTGAAGTAGAAGCAAATGGGGAGATAGAGCAAGTTAAATGGGTAACTAGGAATGAAATTGATAAATACAATTTTATGGGGAATTGCAAAGAAAAGATTATAGACTTTTATAATGAGGAAGCTGAGAAAAGAATTGAAGAACTTAAAGATAAACAAAATATAAAAAGATATAAAGTGAGCAATTGTAGGAAATTGCGTCCAAATCAATTTTAGGGAGGTATCTTATGTATCAATATTATAAGGGATTGATTATTAGAGAAGGAGCAGATGGGCTTAAAGGGGATAGGATTAAAAAAATGTACAATGAGGTTGGTTGGGTGTCTGCAAGTCAACCGTCATGGCAAGATGAAAAATACGAAATTTGCTTTAAAAATTCATCATGGGTTTTCACTGTCTGAGATAAGGAAGATATGATAGCTATGGTAAGGGTTGTGTCAGATAGAGTTATGACTGCAACAATCCAAGACCTGGCTGTGAAAGAAGAGTATCGAGGAAAAGGCATAGGTAAAAAGCTTCTGGACCTATGTTTAGAGAAGTTACCCCATGGAAATTGGTGGGCACATACAACTCCAGAAAATTATGACTTCTATAAAAAATGCGGATTTGAGATGCCTCAAATATCTGATAGTTCAACAATGACATATATGGGATATACTAAGGCTAAATTAGAAGGACATAGATAGATAATGTTTTAGATTTTTCTTAAAATGTGCGTCAAATTGTAATTTTTTTCAATTTGTGCAGGAAAATGCTGCAAATATTTTAAGAGATATCTTAGTAATGAGGAGGTGGACATATTTACAAATTTATTCTCTAATGGTACATATGGTGATATCGGGCAAAATTGTTTGAAATGTGTAAGTTTTTTCATGAGATTGCTTCTAAAGTGTCAGAGCATTTTAAATTTGGATATTGCAAAGAGGAAGCAGAAAAAATTATGGAATATCTTAAAGCAATGCAGCAATAAAAAATAATTGGATAGGAGTGAATCATATTGAAAGATAAAATTAAAGTACATTTTATGGGTATATGTGGGAGTGGAGCTGCACCTATAGCAATTATAGCTAAAAATATGGGATTTGAGGTATCTGGCTGTGATTTAAATGTAAAAGGATACTATAGCAATACTCTTATAGAAAACAATATAGAAGTTAAAAAAGGTCATGATTCAAAACATATAGAAGGCATTGATGTTTTGGCTATTTCACCTGCTATTTTAGATATTTCACCTAATCATCCAGAAATCATAGCAGCTAGAGAAAGAGGCATTTTAATGACGTGGCAAGAATTTTCAGCTAGATATATCCAAAATGAAAAGTTTGTTATTTCCATTGCAGGAACTCATGGTAAATCCACAACTACAATTTTAATGGGACTTGTCTTAGAAAATGCAAAGTTGGATCCAATTGTTGAGGCTGGTACAACTTTTAAAAAGTGGGGTGGGGGGTATAGGATAGGAAACTCAAAATATTTTATCTGTGAGGCAGATGAATTTAATAATAATTTCCTTAATTATAGTTCTTCCATAGCTATAATAAACAATGTAGAAATGGATCATCCAGAATTTTTTAAGGATTTAGATGAAGTTAAAGATTCTTTTAAGAGGTTTATAAAAAAACTTCAAACACCTAAAATTTTAATTGTTAATGAGGAAAGCATAGCTCTTAAAGAAATATTATATGAATTAAAAGATTGGCTTCATGAAGAACAAGTAAAAGTTATAGGATATTATATAAATAATAATTGCGATTTTCCTTTTGATATGGAATATAAAGTAGTTTTAGGCACAACTACTTCTGAATATTCAGAGTACAAAGTTATAAATGGAGATAAAGAATATGAATTTCAATTAGGATTGATAGGAAAGCATAACATTGAAAACTCTTTAGGTGTATTAATTTCTGCCTTAGAGCTAGGTGTTGATATAGATGTAATAAAGGATTCCTTTAAAAATTTTAAGGGTATAGGAAGAAGATTAGAATTAATAGGGGATATAGAAGGAGTTAAAATTTATGATGATTTTGCCCATCATCCTACAGCTGTAGCATCAACATTAGAATCAATTAAGGTTAGTCACCCAGAGAAAAAAGTTTTTGCTATTTTTGAGCCACATCAGATTTCAAGAATAAAGTTATTCTTTCACGAATTTGCAGAAGCATTAAAAAAAGCAGATAGAGTTATAATTTTAAAACCATTCTTAGGAAGAGAAGCAAATAAAAATATTGAACCAATAAATGTAGAAACATTGGTAAGTGAAATAAATCCAGATATAGCAGAATATATAGAAGACTATGATAATGTATGCAATAAAATTATCAATGAAGTTGAAAATGGAGATATAATTATGGTTTTTGGAGCTGGTGAATCTTATAAACTATCTAGAAAAATCATTAATATGTTAAAAGAAGAGAGCAGTATGTAGATAAATTAGAATCTTTTAGGCTTTATTATAAAAAGCAATCTAATAATATGAAAAAATAAAGGAACGTTTTTTATTTTAATCTATATTTTTAATGCTAAGATAAAATATATCATAGTAGCTATAAACGTATATTACTTGTGAAAGTTAATGTAACATTTCAATAAGTTTAGGACGTTCCTTTTTCTATTTATACGTCAAAGTACATATTATATATTTATTTTAATATCCAATTGACAGCTTCTAAAACATTTTCAGCAATATAATCAGCCTCATAATTAATCCATGTATCTCTAAATTTTGTTAAGCTCCCTTTCCCAGCACCTGTTAATACCAGAACTCCTTTTGCTCCTATTTTCTTCGATAAAATAATATCGGACATTCCCATGTCTCCTACTACAAAGCTATTTTTTAAATCAATGTTAAAATCTTGAGCAGCTATATCAATCAATCCCGTTAATGGTTTTTTACAATTACACTTGTCTTCTCGAGTATGTGGACAGCAGTAAACTCCATCAATATATGCACCTTCTTCGTTTAATCTTTTCTTTAAAAAACTTACTTTATCATCAAAGTATTCTTGTGAAAGATATCCTCTTGATATATTACTTTGATTTGTTATAATGATGGCCAGAATACCGTTTTTATTTAATTTTTTTATAGCTTCAATTGAAAAAGGATAGAAATCAAAACTTCTAATATCATCTACCCCTGTTCCACCTAAAGTGCCTTGCATATCTAAAAATACTGCTTTATTTAAAACATTCATAATATACATCTCCTTTATATCTTTTTAATATACAAGAATAATAAAATTTTTCATACATGAACTCTAAAATACTAACATACATAAATGATATCATAATTTAGATAAGATTAATGAAATAATCATAAATGTACAATAGAGTTAATAAGTCTTTATTTAAATAAGATTAGAACTATTCGATAATAAATGGCTCAATCCATATGATTTTAATAGCTATATAAGTACTAAAAATAGTACTTATATGGCTTTTTATATTTAATTCACAAGGAAAAATATATTTTAATGTTGAAGTGAAAGAAATAGTTATAAATAAGGTATCTGAAAGAAAATAATAAATCAAAGATGTTAGTATATTTTATATCAGACAAGGCGTCAGGTTCTGCTCATAGTAGTGGTGCTATGGGCGGGTTCTGACAACGCAGTATGATGGAAAATAGGCTAACATACTGGTCTATTATTTTTTTGAAGATGCCTTAATGTAATGAAATGAAAGTTTTTCCGTATTAACATATGAAATTAGGTACCTAAAGAAAATATGAGAGGAGGGTTTAAAAAAATGAAGCAACTCGAGTTGGATAATATTTTATATAAAGAAGAAATTAATGAAAATTTATATGAAGAAGAATTTGCTCATATTTTTAAACTTTATTATAAGAGAATTTATAACTATATATATTATCGGGTTAATAGCGAGTATGTAACAGAAGATCTAACAAGCCAAGTTTTTGAGAAAGTAATGATTAACATAGATATGTATTCTGAAAGTAAATCACCATTTGAAGTATGGATTTTTGCTATAGCCAGAAATATAGTAAATGATTACTTTAGAACTGTGAAAAAACATAAAGTATTTTCTATAGATAGTATTAAGGATTTAGTAGCAAAAGAAAAGACACCTGAAGATATGGTTCTTACAGCAGAGACTAATAATAAGCTTTCAAAGGCACTAAACACTTTAAACATAAGAGAAAGAAATATTGTGGCACTTAAGTTTGGTGCCAATTTAAAAAATAAAGAAATAGCAGAAATAGTAGAAATTACAGAAAGCAATGTTGGGGTAATACTTTATAGAACCATGAAAAAGTTGAAAAAGAAGTTAGAAAGTGAGGAGTAAATATGAGCAAAAAAAGTATTGAAGATAAATTTTCTATAGAAATAGATGCTTATTTTAATGGTATAGAAAAGAATAGTAAGTCAGATTTTGAAGAATACAATGAGCTTTTAGAATTAGGCAAGACTTTAGCAGATAAAGATTTCAGTAAAGAGAGCAATAAAGAAGCGGTGTTTAAGAAATCACTTGAAAATATAAATCAGTATAAAGGAAAAAATATTATTATGAAATCAAAAAGAAATAAGTTATATAAAAGATTAGCAGGGTTAGGGATTGCATGTACCATAAGTATTGCTTTGGCCCAAACATCCTTTGCACAAAGTTTTGTAGAAAAAATAGTAAAATCCGTATCTTTGGGACACGTTACAGTTATGGAATATGAAGAAGGGCCTGAAATAGAATCAATGCCTGTTCCAGAGAAGTTAAAAGGAAAATTGTTTGATAAGGATGGAAATTTGATAGAAATATTTACAAAAGAAATTAGAAAATTTTATACAGCTGATGGTGAAGAAATAGATAATTTTGATATGAGAACTGGTGAAATAGAAACTGTTAGAGGAGTAAATGAAAGAACATTAGAAGTTAGAGATATTGATGAATTAAATAAATACACTTGTTTTAATGTTATTCTTCCTAGCTACTTACCAGAAGGATATAAATTTGATAGAGCAGAATTTTTTAAGGGTAAGACAGAAGTTGTAAAAGATAGTAAATATATTGACTTAAAGTTTATCAATGAAGAAACAGGAGGATATGTAAAGATAGGCCAAAGATTTGCTTGTGAAGAAACTGGATTTGCATATGATAGTAATAATATTGAGAAAATAAAAATAAATGGTGTAGATGCCGTATTATCTGATGGTACAAAATCTGATAAAATTATTGATTGGGAAGCTAATGGAGTTATATATTCCATTATTAGTAAAGGAATTACTAGAGATGAATTAATAAAGCTTGCAGAATCAATTAAATAATTATATTTTAAAGATAATAGGTTGTTAGCAAATGCTAACAACCTATTATTTGCGTTGAGCGGAACATATTAAAATTAAAGGTATGGGATATAAAAACATTAAATGCTAAAATAGCATTAGGAAATGTTGGTCATTAATCCATTATAGGGAAGTAAATACAGCATTACGAAGAATTTAAAATACTAGATTAATGAGGGGAATTTTTATGTATAAGATATTTATTGTTGAGGACAATTTAAGACTTAGGACTTTGATTAAAGATGAATTAATTAAATACGATTATGAAGTAGTTGAAAGTGAAGATTTTAAAAATATTGTGGAGCATATAGAGATAGAGAATCCAGATTTAATTATTTTGGATATAAATTTACCATATTATGATGGATTTTATCTCTGTAGAACTTTAAGGAGAAAAAGCAATGTGCCAATAATTATAATATCTTCAAGGGATACAGCTATGGACCAAGTTATGGGACTTGAATTAGGAACAGATGATTATATTACCAAACCTTTTATTATGGATGTTCTCATTGCAAAAATAAAATCATTAATTAGAAGAATTGAAAATGAACACTATAATAAAGAAATTGTAGAGGGAAATAATGTATTTAATTTATATTTAAATGAAGATAATTTAACATTATGTTTCAATGGGAAAAGTGCTGAACTTACAAAAAATGAGTTCAAAATAGTGAAAATTCTTCTTGATAATAATAGGATAGTGAGAAGAGAAGAATTGCTATCTGAACTTTGGGAAGATAGTATTTTCGTGGATGATAATACTTTAACTGTAAATGTTACAAGGGTTAAAAATAGACTAAAAGAACTAGGGCTTAAGGATGTTATAAAGACTAAAAAAGGAGTTGGATACAAATTTGATATAGATAAAATTAACTGTAGTAGAAAGTGTGAAGGATTTGAATAGGAAAAGAATAAATAATTTTTTAAAGGATAAGCTACTATCTATAATAATATTGCTTTGCAATACATTTTTTATATTTTTATTTTATTACAGTACATTAGATGAGGTAGAAATTTTATATCCTATGATTATAACAATTTTTTTGATTATAATTTATTTAGTAATAGAGTGGTATAGATATTACAGGTTTAATTTTCAATTAGAAAAATTTATAGAGGATTCTAGTCATAAAGTTGTTATTTCAACTTATGAGCAAAGAGATATTTATGAAGTAATAAATAAAATTCATAATAAGTACATACAGAAGCTAGATAATGCTGATATAGAAAATAATAAGAGAAGCAAATTTTTAGCTCAATTAATTCACAATTTAAAAACACCAGTAACTATTTTAAATTGTACACAGAGATGGAAGAAGAAAAGGTAAAGTATAATAAATTGTATAGAATTGGCATTAGAGAAGCAGAGTTTAAAAATATAATTTATAATCAACTTAAAGTAATATTCTTCTCACCATTAATTTTTGGCGGAATTGTAGCTTACACATATTTGTTTACATCATTTAAAATAATGAATATGCCTACAAAGTTATATGTTAATTGCAGTTATATATTTATAGCATATTTACCATTTCAGATAATATACTATTTTATGGTAAGCAGAAACTATGTAAATAATATTGTTGATAATTATAATGAAATATATAAATAAGATTTCATATAGCCATAAATAAATATAAATATTTATTTATGGCTATTCTGTTAAATTTTCCATATTTTTATGTTAAAATCTTATTACATTTAATTATTAAATCATAAGATTTCCTTTATTTGAATTATAAATAGGACTTTTATGATTGATATAAAATATAATAAAAATTATATATAACATATTAAAGGAGATGAACTAAAGATGAAAAAAAAGTTAGGAAAATTACTTGAAATTATATTTGTTATTTTTATTATTGCAGTAACATGTAAAATGACTGGAATATTTGCAGCTGTTAATGGAGAATTTGGTGAGGTTTCAGCAGAGGTTAAAGATTATAGTGAGTATAGTAATGTAGTAAAGCAAGCTGTAAACAATTATGAAGATTCTATAACTGTAAAAGTAAAAGACTTTGACCAAAACAAATATTATGGTGATTCTATGAAAAAAATATTAGAAGATAATATAAAAGAAACTCTTAATGATGCTATAAAAGAATATAAAATTACTAAGTATGGAATATTTAATACTATTTTAAAAATTGATTTTAAATACTCAGAGAGCACAGAAGAATTAAAAAGAAAAGAGAAATTAGTAAATGAAAAAGTTCAGGAAATAGTTAAAAATACAATTACTAGTGACATGGGGGAGTATGAAAAAGAAAAGGCTTTATATAGTTATTTAATTAATAATTGTGAATACGATTTTGATACTTATAATAGTGGAGTATGGGATAAGAACAATGATGAATATAGTGCATTAATTAATAAACTTAGTATGTGTCAAGGATATGCTCAAGCTATGAATAGGCTTTTAAAAGCTGTAAATATAGAATCAAAGATAATTTCAGGAAATGTAATTGATGATGGAATAGCCGATGATAAAAGTGGACATGCATGGAATATAGTTAAAATAAATGGTAGATATTATCATATAGATGCAACTTGGGATTCTGAATATACAGATAGATATAGTGAATCTTCCTATGAGTTCTTTAATTTAACCGATAAAGAAATAGAGTATAGCCGTAAATGGGACAGAAAATCTTATCCTGCATGCAATGAGTTATAGTACATAATAAGTATTGTCGTAAAATAGAATTTTGCGGCAGTACATATTTTAATTTTAAAATATGTAGAAGAAAAAGATATTAAATGATAAAATAATTATTAATATACATAATATAGATTTAATTCTAGATTATAGAAAAAGTTATGTAGTAGTCATTATAGATGAAAGGTATAAGGATATGATAGTAAAATATTTAATAAATGAAGATTTTGACATTGATGAAGTTACAGATATCTTTAATAGTTTTAATTGGAAAAGGAAAAAAGAACAACTATATAGCGCCTTTAAAAATTCTTATTATATTTTAGCATATGAGGGTGATAAGTTAATTGGTTTCGGATGAGCTATATCAGATTATTGCTACTATACCAGTATACATGATGTTTTAGTATTAAAGGAATTCCAAAATAAAGGAATTGGCACAAATATAATGAATATGCTAATAGAAAAGTTTTCACATACAAATATATATCTTACACATACTCCAGATAAAGATGAATTTTATAAGAAATTCAATTTTGATAAAATAAATAATGCTATGAGACTAAAGAGTAAATGATTAAAAACTCACTATGAAAAGGTGTTAAATAAAAAAAGAATAGTGCATATAAAAATATATCTATATACAAAATAAAAAAGATATTCTATATTGGGGGATAGTTTATGTTATTTATTTTTATGGGGGCAAGCTGTACAGGTAAATCATCAGCAGCAGATGATTTAAAAGAATTAATAGATGTACAGATATACACTGGAAAAGATTATTTACGTATGGCTAAAAATGAAGATGAAGCTTGGAAAATTTTTAGTAAAAAACTAAATAAGGCATCAAGTAATAAAGATTTATCCTGTCAATCAATCATTTATGTGGTTTCAGAAAAAAGTATTTTGCCAAAACTTCAATCTATTAATGATGGAATTACTATAAAATTTACAGCTAATTTAGACGTTGTTAAATCAAGATTTGCTACGAGAATGAAAGGAAATCTACCTAATCCCGTAGAAAAAATGTTAGAACGCCAGCTAATAGATTGGAAAGATATTGATGCAGATTTATGTATTGATACCACAAATGAGGAAATAAAAGAGGTAGCAAAGAAAATTTATAATTTTGCTAAGAAATAAAATTAACAGGTTAATTTTATTTAAAAGAGTTGAAGAAAAATAACTATTGAGTATATTTATATTTTTAACTGTTATCCACATTATTGATAAAAACAAATCAACAATGTGGATATTTATTTGTAAATCTATATGAGTAGATTAATTAAGTGATACATTATGTAAAGCAGAGGAAAGAAAATTAACTCTCATTGCTTAACAAAATAAATTAGAAAAAATAAAGAAGATGTTAATTTATATAGTGAAATAACCGATAGAGTAAGTATATTAAAGATTACGTATAGTTTTGGAAGGTATGGTTTTAAATTATATATCTTATGATAAAATATTTTAAGGAGCTCCTAAAATATACTTTAGTATGTTTTAAATAAAATTATATTTTGCAGAAAGAAATAAACATGGAGGAGAATGTAATGAATAAAGAGGATATAAAGTTTTTCTTAGATTATGATGATGAGGTTGAAAGTCTAGCAGTGAGAATAAAAGAGTACTTAGACAATTATGGTACTTATGAAAATGAAGAATTGATAATAGGAAATTGGATAGAAGCCTGGGATGATTCTAATGATGAGGCTAATAAAATAGTTAGTTTTTTAGTTGATAATAAAGAGAAATTTACAAATTTAAAAAGCATATATTTTGGAGATATGGATTTTGAAGAGTGTGAAATATCTTGGATAATAAATGGAGATTTAGCACCACTTATAAATAATTTTAATATAGAAAAGTTTACAGCTAAAGGTGGAACAGGATTAAGCTTTAAAAACATGAAAAGTGAAACTTTAAAGGAGTTAATTGTAATATCAGGAGGAACATCAAAGGATACTATAGAGGAGATTATAGAAGGAGAACTTCCAAATCTTGAAAAGCTAGAACTATATTTTGGAGATAGTAACTATGGATTTGATGCAAATATAGAAGACATAATTCCTTTTACAAAAAGAGAAAACTTTCCTAAACTAAAATATCTAGGTCTTAAAAATAGTGAAATACAAGATGAAATATGTGAAAAAGTATTTGAAGGGGATATAATAGAAGAATTAGAAGTGCTAGACTTATCCTTAGGAACTTTGACAGATAAAGGAGCTAAAATAATACTTGATAATATAGGAAAGGTTAGTCATTTAAAAAAATTAGATTTAACTTATAATTATATAAAAGAGGACATGCTAAAGGTATTAGAAGAAAGGCTAGGAGAGCTAGATATAGAATATTCCTTAAGCCAAGAAGATGTATATTTTGACGATGATGATGAGTATAGATCCCCATTTATTACGGAGTAGAATATGAAAAGCAAATTTTTATTAGTGGGAGATACTAAGGGAAAGAGAATAAATACATTTGTAGATTGCTTAAAACACATGGATATCACTGAGTATAAAGTTATTCCATGGAAAGAAATAATAGAAGATTCAAGCATCATAGAAAAGGATTTATCAAGTAATACAATAATAAAAATAGAACCGCCAGAAAAGGATTTATACATTTATAAATCCTTTTTAAAAAAAGGTATATCGAAAGGAATTTTAAATAATAAAGACATAGAGAAAATTAACTTTGAAAAATGCCCTATAGTAGCTCCTAATCAGTGGTATGAGGGAGTAAGAGAAGTATTTTTAGAAATTGAAAATATTTTAAATCATAATAAAAATGTTTTTTCAATGATAGATATTAAGGAAAGTTTAATTATGATGGACAAGGAGCGTACATATAATTTTTTAAGTGGTAAAGAAAAAAGTTTTAACCTACCAGAAAAATTAGAATCCTATAAATCATATGAGCATTTCAAAAATGATACAGGAAATAAGAGCTTAAAATGTTTTATAAAGTTAAGACATGGCTCAGGAAGTGAAGGTGTAATTGCATACTCAAATAATAAAAGACTAAATGAAGAGTGTATATATACATCTTTAGCTTATTCAAAAGATGAGGATATATTTTTTAGCACCTATAAAGTAAATTGTTATAGAGAGAGTGAAATAATAGAAAAAATGATAAACTGGGTATTAAAAAATGATGCCCATATAGAAGCTTGGATACCGAAAGCTAAATATATAGATAAAGTATACGATACAAGAGCTATAGTTATAGATAACAAGGTAGAATATTTATTATCAAGACTTAGTAAAACACCTATAACTAATTTACATTTAAAAAATGAAAGAAAAGAAAGTAAAGAATTTATGAATACCAAAACCATATATATTATAGAAGAGGCATCAAAGGGAGTAATGAATCTCTTTGAAAACTCATTCATGGCAGGGATTGATGTAGTGATGAGTAAGAAGAATAAGCCCTATATAATAGATGTGAATCCCTTTGGAGATTTATTACATCATTTAATAGGAACAGATAAAAACATATATTATAAAGAAATTAAAAGCGCTATAGCTAAATTGGGAGATAGATAATATGAAAGTAAATATGAATGAAATAGTTGGACAAGATGATATTTTGTTTATTACATTAGATACATTAAGATATGATGTAGCAAATACTGAGTATTTAAAAGGTAATTTACCTAACTTATGCAAAGATGGACCTTTTGAAAAAAGACATTCTCCAGGTAGTTTTACATATTCAGCCCACTGGAGCTTTTTTTCAGGATTTTTGCCAACACCTAGTGAGTATGTACCTTTAAATAAAAGAGAAAATTTATTTTTTATGAAAAATCAAATGGTAAGAGATTTTAATGTAGATAATACATTTTTATTTGAGGAGAGCAATTTCATTGAAGCACTTAAAAATAAAGATTACAAAACCATATGTATAGGTGGAGTAATATTTTTCAGTAAGATTAATAGTCTTTGTAGTAATTTACCCAATTTATTTGAATATAGTTATTGGAATCCTAAATTTGGAGTTACAAACAAAAACTCTACAGAACATCAAGTAGATTTTGCAATAAAAACCTTAGAAAAGTTAAAAAAAGATGAAAGAGTATTTTTATTTATAAATGTTTCTGCAATACATGGTCCAAATTATTTTTATTTAGATAAATACAAGGATAATAAAGATGGATATAATGCTAAAAAGAATATTTTAGCCTCAGAATTTGATTGTGTAGAGAGCCAGCAAGCAGCTCTTTCATATGTGGATAAAGCATTGAAGCCTTTATTCGATTATATGAAAAAAAGAAATAGAACCTTTTGTATAGTCACATCAGATCATGGAACATGTTATGGTGAGGACGGATATGAAGGTCATAACTTGGCACATGAAGCAGTGTGGACTATTCCTTATAAACACTTCTTTTTATAAGAATCTTTAAAGGAGTAAATTTAAAATGAAAAACTTAAAAACATATATTAATGAAAATCCATATAAAAATTATATATACTCATATCCACATAAAAAAGCATATAGAGAATTTAAAAATGAAATTGATTTGAAAAAGCTTTGGGAAAATAGAAAAACCAAGGATTTAACTTTATATATACATATACCTTTTTGCAATTCAAAATGTGGATATTGTAATTTATTTTCTACTACAGCAGTTAATAATGAGAAGATAATAAGGTATGTATATAAGCTTATAGAGGAAATAAAAGCTATTAAAGAAATTCTACAAATAGAAGAAGCCTTATTTAAAGCGGTTATATTTGGAGGGGGAACTCCAACTATACTAGGTGTAAATCTAATGGAAAAATTGTTGAAGGCTTTAGCTAATGAATTAATCATAGACTTTAAAAATGTATTTTTTTCAATAGAAACATCACCAAAAACAATGAGTAGAGAATATATGAATTTGTTAAAAAAGTATAATATAAATAGAATAAGTATGGGCATTCAAAGCTTTAATAGCTGTGAATTAAAAGAAATATATAGATTTGAAGACATGGGAAGCATAGAAAAATCTTTAGATATAATATTTAATGAAGACATAGAAATAAGAAATTTAGATTTAATATATGGAATCCCATCACAGGATATAGAATCTTGGAAGGATTCATTGTTAAAAGTTATAAACTATAAGCCGGAAGAAATATTTATATACCCATTATATATAAGAGAAAAAACAAAGCTATACAATAACTATAAAAGAGATTTTAATAAAATGATGAAAATGTATGATATGGGCAAAGAATTGCTTATGAAAAATGGGTATATACAAACTTCTATGAGAAATTTTATAAGGGAAGATATGAAAAATAAACTTTATCCTTCTTATAGTTGTCAAGAAAGTGAAATGATAGGTATAGGATGTGGAGCAAGATCTTATATTTCAAATGTTCATTATTCAAGAAAATATGCAGTAAATCAAAGTAATATAGATAATATAATAGAAGCTTATTTAAGTGAAGAAAATTTTTATTTTGCAACATATGGATATGTTTTACCAGAGGAAGAAATAAAAAGAAAATATATTTTAAAATCCATATTAAAAGTTAGTGGCTTAGATATTAATATGTACTTTGAAAGATTTGGTACATACCCTATAGATGATTTTAAAGAATTAAAAGAGATTATAGATGAAGGCTTTTTAAAAACAGATAATAGTAGATTGTATCCTACAGATATGGGGATCAAATATTCTGATGCCATAGGATGCTTATTTATATCCGATGAAGTTAATAAAAAAGTAGATGAATTTTTGGAGTAGAAAAAATGACATATACAATTGTTTATAGAAATAGTCTTAAATATTGCAATTATAAATGCGAATATTGCCCATTTTCAAAGTATAAAATTAATGAAGAAAAGATAAAAAGGGATAAAAAATTATTTCAAAAATTTGTGGATTTTATGAAAAATAGTAATGAGGAGTTTAAAGTTTTTTTAGCTCCTAAAGGAGAAATTTTAAATTTTGACCATTATAAAAGTGGCATTATAGAATTATGCAGCTTAAATAATATAAAAGAAGTGGTAGTTCAAACTAATTTAAGTGGAGATTTAAATTGGTTATACAAGGTTAATAAAGAAAAACTAAGATTATGGACAACCTATCACCCAACAGAAGTTAAAATACAGGAATTTATAGAAGAGATAAAACAGCTGTGTAAAATAGGTATTGATTTTACTGTAGGTTCTGTTGGAATAAAAGAGAATTTAGAATATATAAAAAAGCTTAAATTAGAAATTGACAATCTTGGGGATAAAAAGCCTTATTTGTGGATAAATGCATATAAAGATGTGAAAAATTATTATTCAAAAGAAGATATCAAAGAAATTGAAGCCATAGACCCTCTTTATCACATAAATATGAAAAATTATAACTCAAGAGGTGTAGAGTGTGAAGCAGGTGACACTATATTTTGGGTAGAAGGAAATGGCTTAATCCATAGATGTTATAGGGATAATGTAATTTTAGGAAATCTATATAAGGATAATTTAAATGATATAAGAGAGGCTACTGTATGTAAAAATAATATATGTACTTGTTTTATGGGATATATAAATATTAAGAATTTAAATTTAGAAAATCATTATAATAAGAGCTTGCTAGGGAGAATGCCTTAAGTATAAAGGAGAGCTATAATATATTATGAAAATTTTAGATGATTATCATACTCATACAAAGTATAGCCATGGTGTTGGTACTATAGAGGACAATGTAAAAAGTGCCATAAAAAAGAACTTAAAAACCATTGCTATAACAGATCATGGTCCAGGATATAAAGAGTATGGAATAGATATTGGAAACTTTAAAAAAATGAAAGAAGAAATAAAATTTTTAAAAGAAAAATATAGAGGTAAAATAAATATATTGTTAGGCATTGAAGCAAATATTATGAACAAAGATGGAATTTTGGATATAGATGAAAGCATTTTGAAAGAGCTAGATATTTTACTTGTAGGATTCCATTTTGATATAGTTTATAGAGAATTTCTAGAAAGTTTAAGAAATGAAAAAAGAAGAAATATATCTATAAAAAATATTATAAGCAAAGATATGTATTTAGAAATAGAACATATAAATACAGAAGCTATGATAAAGGCTGTCAAAAATTATAACATTGATATACTTACTCATATAAATGATAATTTTTATGTAGATGTACTATCTGTAGCTAAAGCTGCTAGTAAAAACAAAACTGCTATTGAGATAAACAATTTTCATAAAAACCCCAATATAAAGTGTATCAAAGAGATGAGCAAAATAGAAAACTTGAAATTTTCTGTAGGAAGTGATGCACATAGACCAAAGGATGTAGGAAATTTTACTATGGCACTAAAGAAAATAGAAAAGTGTGGGATATTGAAAGAAAATATATTGAATATGCCTAAGTTATAAATTGAAGAAACATATTCAAAAATGTATAAATGAACATGTTTATTTAGGTTTTAATATAGTCATTTATAGATAAACATATTCATTTGTATACCAAATGAATATGTTTATTTTATTAGGGGGATTATTATGTGGAAAAAGATAATAAATGGATGCCAAATTAATCTAAAAACGATTTTTAGAAATAAATTAGTGTGGATATTTAGTACATTATATATGTTTTATTTAAGTTATTATTTTATAATATATTATAAATATTGCTATCCTGAAGAAATCCCTATTTTTATTTCTAAGTCAAGTATAGGGTGCATTATACTTTTTATATTCATAGGATATTATTTGGGGAAAAATGAAAAAAATAATGGATGTGAAGAGATATTATCTACAGTAGAAAATGGAGAAATACTGAAATTCATATCTAAAATGCTATCAGGATTTTTACTTGTTACAGTATTTTCTACAATTATAATTATAGGATTATTTGTATGTTATTATATAAAACATATGGACAGGTTTGTATATATACAAACATTGGTATATATATTTAGATATTACATATTATGCATAACAGTATTTTTTATTATAGGAATTATTATTGGTGAAAAAATACAAAGTAAATTAGCATATATATTGATATTTTTAATATGGATAGTATTTACACCTATGAATCATTATTTATTTATGGCTATACAAGGTTTTTTATATAAAGAAGTCATTGGGATTGGTTATATTTTAAACATATTTGCTCCAATTCCTATGTACACTAACTACAATGGAATATATGGTTTACCAAATCAAGGATATAATTTAGTAAAAATAATATTAGTTATATTACTTCTAGGATTTACTATTAATTTGTTATATTTAAGAAAATCTAAAAAAACGTTTAGAGCTATTAACATACTTCTTTTTATTGCAATGATTCCAGCTTTAACATATATGATACAAAGTTTTGAGAAGATATGGGTACAAGCGGCATATATGGGGGGAGATTTCGTAAGAGATATAAATTACTATGTAGATGAAGAAAATAATTTAAGCAAGAATTTAGATCTATTTGATAAATACACTATTGAAGCTTGTAATGCAAAATTAAAAATAGATACTAATTTCAATTTTGATACAAATATTGATGTTAAATTTGAAGAAAATAGTGATAAATTAGCATTCATCTTATATCATGGATTTAAAGTAAAAGATATAAAAGATGAGGATAATAGTATATTACAATTTACTCAGAATGGAGATTTAATAAATATTCAATTTAAAAAAGAATATAGAAAAAATGATTTAGCTAAACTTAAATTTTCATATGGAGGATATACTGCATCAGAATTTTATATAGAAAAAGATGCAATATATCTACCTCCGTATTTTCCATACTTACCTTCAAATGTTATAGAGCAACCTATGAAAATATACAATTATTATGGATATGCATGGAATGAGCTAAATTATAACAGTAATTATACTCTTGCAGTAGAAACTGATAAAAAGGTTTATTCTAATCTAGATGAAATTTCAAATAATTGTTTTGAAGGTATTGGAAAAGAAGGAGTATTGTTATTATCAGGAGATGTTTTAAAAGAAGGAAGTTATAAAGGTATAAAATATTATTATTCATCAGTTAAGAATGAGGAAGATTTTAAAAATTGTTTTGAAAAATATTTTAATGCTATAGATAATGTGAATAGAGCTTTTAACTTAAATGTTTCAAAAAATATAGAAAAAGCATTTTTCCCAGATCTAAATAATTGGAATTTTCCTAGTATAACTAAAATATATGATAATGCTTTAATTTCTCAGGTTAATGAAGGAGCTCCTATTGTTCTTGAAAACTTACTTTTTAAAGACTTATTAAAGATTCAGTTGTATAGACCATCGCCCTCTTTAGAGTATTTATTTATAGAGTCACTTTTTTTAGACGCTGCTGATAATATTTTCTATAATACAAGAAGTCTTGAAATAAATTCTAATCAAGACATAATTTATGATGAAGAAAATATAGATGATAAAATGTATAAAGAAATATTAGTATATGGCTCTAAAAGGGTATTAAGCTTTTATCATAAGGCTACCGAAGAGGAAAAGATTAATTTTATAAGAGAATTTTATAATCTTTTAAAGAACGATAAAGAAATGAATAGGGAAAAATTAGATCAATTCTTCTTAAGTACATTTAAATAATAAAATCTATATGGAGGGGTTTAATATGGACACATTAAAAATAAGTAATCTCAGCAAAAGTTATGGAAGTGTACAAGCATTAGATAATGTATCATTTGATATTAATAAGGGTATGTATGGGCTTTTAGGTCCTAATGGGGCTGGAAAGACTACCCTAATGAGGACACTTACTACATTGATGCCTATAGAAAAAGGTAGTATATCTTATGGAGATATACTATGGGATAATGAAAATAAAATTAGAAAACTAATAGGATATTTACCACAACATTTTTCAATGTATAGTAATATAACAGTGGAGGAGGCATTAAAGTATATTGCAACTTTAAAAAATGTTAAAGATAGTGAAATTGATAGTCAAATTCAATTTGCTTTAGAAAAAACTAACCTCTTGGATGAAAAAAATAAAAAGATAAAAGAGTTATCAGGTGGTATGGTGAGAAGATTAGGCATTGCTCAAGCTATAATAGGAGATCCAAAGATATTAATAGTTGATGAACCTACTACTGGACTTGACCCCGAAAGAAGAATAGCCTTTAGAAATTTACTTAATCGATTGGGTAGAGATAGGATAATTATAATATCAACTCATATTGTTGAAGATATAGAGGCTACCTGTGATCAAGTTTGTGTGTTAAACAAAGGAAAAGTATTATATAATGGGACGGTTTCAGATATGAGAAACATAGTTAAAAATAAAATTTATGAGTGTATTATGACTCAAGAAAAATTTTATCAGTTAAACGATAGTATAAAGTTAATATCTTCAAAAACTATAGATGATAATAAGGTAATTGTAAGGTTTATTGAAAGTAAAGATTCAAGTAATATTAACGACAAAATTCAAGTTGAAAATGTAACTTTAGAAGATGCCTATCTTTATCTTGTAGGTGATAAAAATGATAAGTAAAATTAAAATAGAATTAAAACTTATGGGAATAAACGCTATAAGTCCAATTTTTATCATGGCCATACCTTTTCTAATATCATTATTTGCTGTATTAAACAATACATCTTATGACAACGCAATGGCAGCAACAGAGATTTTTGTGCCAATTGCTTCAGCGTGGATAACTATTTTTGCCTTTAAAGATATATTAACTGAAGATGGTAGTGAAGTAGTATTCAGCTATGGTATTAGTAGATTGAGGTTAGGAATAGTTAGAGCATTAATATTTTATTTGTATTATATTGGATTATTAATAGTATATATGATAATATTATGCACTATTTTTAAAATGACATCTTTTACATCTTTTTTTACCCATCTAGCAATAGAAGGATTATTTACTACAGCATTAGCCTTTTTTCTAATGAGTTTTACCTATAACTGCGAAATTTCATTGTCAATAATTATTATATACATTGTAAGTGTAGTTTTAGTTGGTCATAAGTATCTTACATTTTTTGTAGTATTAAATAGCAAGGGATATATGCTACCACTAGAGGAAGTGCTTTCTTCATTATATAAATGTATGACGTTTACTGTAATACTTTTTATTATAGGTCAAATTAAGTTTAATAAATTTACTAATTTTAAGTAGATTTAAATATCTTTAAAGTTCTTGTTTTTATATAGTTATAAATTATATAAAAATCAGAAAATTATAAGCTAATCATTGATTTATGGTAAATAATATATTACAATATAATTATTGGAAATGAAGGGAGAATTAGTGATGAGTATGTTGTTATAATTCTAGTAAATAAAAATCTGATAATAAAATTATAGCAAGAATTTTTTAACCTTTTTTAAAAATAGGTTTGTTTGCTGTGAATTTTAAGATTTTAATTATATAGATGAACAACATTAATTACAATTCTTTAATTTTCATTCATATTAAAGTAAGTTATATAAGGATAATTATTACTTAAATTAATAGTAATGCTATGAATTACAAAGTTAATTTTATAGAATTTAGCTATTAAAAGATAATGATTTATTAACTTTAGCTTATTTAATAATAATTTGAAATTAGAGTTGTGTTGTTTTTGATAACACAGTTTTTTATTTTAAATAAGGCGTTTATTATAAATAACCAGTCAAATATGTGCGATATTTTGTACAATAGTGACCAGTTAATTTTAAAGACGTTTGAGTATATATGTCAATTGTAAGTTACCATAGCTATTAATCTTATAAAAGGTAAATAAGTTTGCTTTGTAAGTATTTTTAAATAGTTGGTAACAAAATTTTAAAGTACAAAATTAAATTAAATTTAAGTATAGAGTATGTAGTATTTCTATTATATACTTATACCGTCATAGGGGAATAGGTCTAAAGCTTATAGGTTTTAACTATGGTGAAAAAAATTGTACTTTTAACATTACAGTAGATATATGTAATATGAAATTTAAAGGATGCAGATGAATGGGATGTTCATCTGCATCCTTAATTTTTTATTATATTTATAAACTTGTATGAATGGTTTTTAAGTACTTATAACTTATAATGTGGGAGGAAAAATATGAAAATTGAAAGAAAGGAAAAAATAGATTTAGTAGAATTAAATGAACTACTAAGTACTATAGGATGGGGAATAAAAGATTTAGATAAGCTAGAGAATTCTTTAAAACTATCTTGGGGATGGATAACAGCTCGTGATGACAATGGCAAATTAATTGGATTTGCCCAGATACTTTCTGATGGCATTAAACATGCATATATTTTAAGATTGTTAGTTCATAAAAAATATCAAGGACAAGGTGTAGGAACTAAAATTGTTGAGAATATGATGGAATTACTTAATGAAAATAAATTAAATCCAGTTTTAATAACAAAACCATCAGAAGAATCCTTTTATAATAAGTTTGGATTTGATAGAAGCAGTAACGGCTTTATAGGAATGCTTAGATGGGAATAGATAAAGAGAGGAAGAGATAGTATGGATATTAAAAATAAAATAATAAGAAATTTAGATGGGATAATAAATGAATATGTAGAGAAGGAAATCATTCCAGGACTAGCAGTAGGAGTAGTTTATGATAATGAGATTCTTTACACAAAAGGATTTGGTGTGAAGAATGTTGATACAAAAGAACCAGTTGATGAAAATTCACTTTTTCACATGGCATCAGTTTCAAAAACTTTTGTGGCTACAGGAATAATGCAGCTAGTAGAAAAGGGTAAGATTAAATTAGATTCACATTTAACAGAATATTTGCCGTACTTTCAGCTTAAAGATGATAGATATAAGAATATAACTATAAGACAATTATTGAGTCATATGTCAGGTATGCCAGATGTAGATGATTATGGATGGGATAAACCTAAATATGATGAAGATGCTCTAGAGAAGTATGTTAAAAGTATTAAAAATAAAGAATTAATGTGGGAGCCAGGAGAAAAATTTGCTTATAGTAATATTGCTTTTGAGATTCTAGGGGATGTTATTGCAAAGGTTTCAGGGGTATCTTTTGAAGAATATATGAAAGTAAATATTTTAGAAGCTCTTCAAATGAAGGAAAGTGACTTTTTAAATCCTAATGTTTCAAAAGAATTACTTGCAACGCCCCATATTCTTGGAGTTGAAAATGGATATGGGGGAGTAGTAAGTGAAGTCTTTCCTTATAATCGTGCTCATGGACCAAGCTCTACTCTATGTTCAAATGTAATAGAAATGTGTAACTATGCTATTGCTAATATGAATGGTGGAAGTGTTGGGAAAAATAAGATATTAGAAACCAATAGTTATTCAGAGCTTTGGCGCGATCATGGATCTACAGGTTGGGGTGGATACACTTCAGAAGTTGGATTAGCATGGTTTTTAGGAGAATATAAAGGAAATAAGGTGAGGTCTCACAGTGGGTTAGATACAGGATTTAGAAGCAATTTTATTATCTTACCTGAAAGGGGTATATCTATAGCTATTATGGCTAATTCAGATTATATTGGACTTAAAGTTATTTGTACATCTATTTTAGACATACTTTTAGGAGAAGAAGTTCAATATGTAAAGCAATCTCTTGCACATTATATGGCAAAAAAATTGTTTGATAATGGCTTTGAAGCAGCATTAAAAGAATATCACTTAATAAAAGAAAATTCATTTGAGAAGTATATTGTTATTGAGGATGAGTTTAAGTTTGTTGCTTATGAATTATTGGAGAGAGGAAAAGTAAAAGAGGCTATTGAACTCATGAAAATTTCCACTAAAATATCTCCAGAATCATCAAGTCTTTATTATAATCTTGGTAAAATGTATTTACTTCATGGAGATAAAAAACTTGCCTTAGAAAATTATAAAAAATCAATGGAATTAGATCCTAATAATATAAAGGTTAAAAAGAAAATAGAAGAATTAATTAAAGAAGTTTAGTAAAAATGGGGGCTATATTATGGAAGATATAAAATTAGTAGAATACAATAACTCTTACGCAAAATCTATAGCAGATATGTGGAGAAAAAGTGCTGAAGGATGGAATGGAAATAATGGTACAGAAACGGAAGAGAGTATTTTAAAAGAACACGAAAGTATCACAGATATAAATACTTATTTAGCATTAAAGGGGGAAGAGGTAGTAGGTTATTGTGGCTTTTCTAAATATCAGTATGATGAGAACACCCTTTATATAAGACTTTTAAATGTAAGATATGATCTTCATGGAATGGGCATTGGAAAAGCCTTAGTATGTAAATGTGTAGAAAGAACTAAAGAACTAGGATGGCCAAGATTAGATCTTTTTACATGGCTTGGAAATACAAAATCTCTTCCACTTTATAAAAGATGCGGATTCTTTTTGGAAAAGAGAGATGATACCACTCATCTTATGAATTTTATACCAAAAATATTGAATACAGAGGCATTTAAAGAATATTTTAAAAATGCAAACTGGTATAGTGATTTAAAGAGAACTATAGATATGGAACCAGATGGTATAGAAGAGAATGGATTCACTTATTATGAATATTACTGGGAAAAGGAAGGAAAAACATTAAAGGTTCAGCTTGAAAATAAAAGCAGGGGTATTAGATTGGTTGAAACAGAAGATTACTCAATAAAAGTAAATATAGAAGATCAAAAGCTTATATTTGGTCAGAAATATAAGGTTGAATACGAAATTTTAAACAAATCAAAAGCTCCTTTAAATATTAAAATACAGGGCTTAGATGATAAAAATATAAAATATTCATTTAATGGTGAATTTGAAGTTTTAGATATAAAAGTAATTGAAAGTGAATTTATGGTTGAGGAACTTAAAGATAAAGTCCCTTCTTTAGGAACTTATCCATCTGTAATATCAGAAGTTTTGGTAAATGAGAAGAAAATAGAGTTTAAAATAGGTATAGATTCACAATACCCAGCAAATATATATTTGAAGGTTCCAACAGAAGAATGTTATAAAGATGTTAAAGAATTTTTATATTTAGATATAAAAAATAATTATAAAAAAGAAGCTGACTTTCAGATTGCTCTTAAGGATAATGAATCTATTAAATTTATAGATAAAGAAATAAATATAAATATGAAACCAGATGAAAAAAAATCTTTAAAAGTGGAGTATATATTAAACAACTTTAACTTTTATAATGAATTAACTGAGGTAAGAGTTAGATTTAAAGATGAAAAAGATATAGTATTTATGAAATCTTTGGTTGCACCTTTTAAAGGCAGAGATGGCAGGTTTGGCGGCAAAACTGAAAACTCATATATGATTTGTAATGGACCTTATTCATTGAAATTAGACGAGAAAAATAATATATCCATAGAATCTTTTGAAGTGAATGATTTTAATTTTGGGTTGTACTATCCAATGTTAGGAAGACCTTTTTCTGAAGAATTTTCTAGCAGTAGACCTAGCAGCATAGAGCATTATGAAGAGAAAGAAAAAATAGTTTTAAAGATAACATATGTATCTGAAATATTTAAAAATGTAAAAGTAGAATTTATATTAAAGCTTTCTCAAAATGGAATAGCAGAATATCATTACGAAATATATAATGATGGAGACGTTGAAACAACTAGCGATATTTTTTTATGTAATAATATATTTATGGAATTAATTAATGGTATTTTACCAATGAAAAATAAATTTGTTGAAGTTACAGATCCAAGAGCTGTTTGGGGAGAAGACTTTAATTTAGATGATTTAACAGAAAATTGGATATATACTAGGAATGCTAAAAAAAGTATAGGAGTGTTTTGGCATAAAGATTTGAAAATCAAATTAAACGGATGGAGATTTGATTTTGAGCATAACCTTGGAACAGTAAAACCACATGAGAAAAAGGTAACAAAACCTGTATTTATAGCGTTAGACACTTTTAGAGATTGGAAAAGCTTTAGAAATTTTGTTTTAAGAAAAAATGATGATGAGTTTTTATGTCTTAATAATGATCTTGAAATGGTTGTAAATGAAGGAAATCCTTTTGTGAAAGAAAATTTTATACTTAAGGTCAATCAATATCAAAACTATGGATTAGATGGTGAGTATTCAATTATTTCTAAGTATAACAATTTTCAAAAACAAAGTAAAAATTTAAATGAAGAAGATAAAATTTTTCATACAGAATTTGAAATTCCTTTTAAAAACAATGCTGATAGGGATATTGTTAAATTAGAATTAGATTCTAAAAGCTTATATTCAGAAGAATATAAGATGGTATTTAAAATTAAAGATAATTTATGTGAATCAAAAATAGTTGAAGAGAATGGACATAAAATTCACTCTGTGAACAACGGTGTCATGGAAATTAAAGTATGTGATACTTTTAGTCATGTATTATATTCATTAAAATACAATAATCATGATTTTCTTGAAAGTTCATTTCCAAAACCAATGCCGAAATCATGGTTTAATCCTTGGTTTGGAGGGATAGGAACACTGCCAGAAGATTTAAGCTTTAGATCAGTATTAGAGGAAAATATTAAGGCAGATTTTGTTACTTTAGAAGATAATTTGGGCAATAAATGGCAGGGGATTAAAGTAAGTATTCATATAGAAAATCATAAGAAATTTAAGGGGTTAGAAATAAATCAATATTACTTAATGCTGCCTGGGGTACCAGTATTATGTCATACAGCAGAACTCTTTCACAATACAGGTGGATTTATAAAAGATGAACCTTTTGAAAGTCTTGCATTCTTTAGCTTTGATGAAAATATCAAGAATAATTGGCTTAAGATGAAGAATATAAAAGGAAAATTTAATAAGTATAAAGTAGGCGTAGAAGCTATGGACATTCCAACTGAACATTCAATACTATATGGAACTGATAATTTAAAATATAAAATTCAACTTTATCTAAATCATGATGAAGCAAAATCTATTGGATTTATAAATACCCATGATACTGCTGCTTTAATTCCAAGATATATAAGCAGTGAAGAAGGTATAGCTAAATTTACTTCTCCAGACTTTTATATATTTACTGAGGATTATATAGAAGATGAACTTCTAAAAGATTTAAAAAATATAAGATTCTAAGCTTAAGAGTAGGGGACGGTTCTCAAAATTTTTAAAAATCATAAAAGCTTGAGAATCGTTCCTTGAAATTATATATTGTTATTATAAATTACTAGACAAAAACGAAAAATTTGCATAAGCTTTTAAGGATGGATATGAAATTTAGTGAAGATTTAGAGAAGAAAGAAGATCTATATGAGCTTTATAGTGGATTAAGTATTTGCAGTTGGGCAAAAATACAAGCTCCTGAATATTATTTGGAAGAGATTAAAATACTTAAGAAATTTAGTTGTTATAAAGATTAAAAAGAAATATGTTTATAAAAATATAGTTTTTAAATATAAACCTAATTAGAAAAGCGGGAGGTTTAAAATGAACATTAAAATTAGACAGTTAGAAAAAGAATTATTTATGGATACAGCAAAGATGATAACAGAACTTATGAACTATCATAGAAAATTAAATAATGCACCAAAGGAGTTCTGGACTGATGACGAGGAATCTATTGAAACTCTTAAAGAATGGCAAGAGGCAGGAACAGTATATAATGTGTTTAAAGATGAAGCAGTGGTAGGATTTTTTTATATAAGATTTGGAGGACAAAATGTTGCATGGCTGGAGGACTTGTATATATCAGAAGAATTTAGAGGCCAAGGTATAGGAAAAAAAGCTATGACAGCTTTAGATAATCTTATGGAAGAGAAAGAAATAACCTCTATGTTTGTTAGTGTAATTCCAAGAAACATAGCTGCAATTAAGCTTTATAGAGAATGTGGGTTTGATCATTTAAATATGATTGAACTTAGAAAAAATTATGATAAGAGATTAAATAAGGATGAAAATGTAGATATTTTAGGGTTTCAATTTAAAAAGTATTAGAAAAGAGTGAAAAAAGTGAAGAACAAAAAATTAAACTTTTATTTTTTCGGGGATATTGGCACTTATGATAAATTTAATCCAGCATATGCATGTAATAAAGAATATGCATCAGAAATACTATACATTATTGCAAGTTATAAGCCGTTTTCAATATGTAAATTTGAGATAATGAAAAAATTAAATATTGAAGAAAATAAATTTGATGATGTAATTAGTAGTCTTAAATTAATAAATGCTATAGATGAAAATGAAAAGGGATATAAAATAAACTTTCCAGCATTTTTAGAAAAAGATATAGTTAATATGGACAAGTACTTAAATAATATAGGGGAAGTAATTGGAGATAAAATAATATCTTTAAAGAAGATAATTTGTGAAAAACTGTCAAGTTTAACAAATTATAGGATTTTTACTAATGAAAGATTATTATATCATATTATCTGTGATAAAATTTTTGATGGAACTGCCTTTGATTTTTTTGAGGCTAAAAAAGTTTTTTGTACATCAAAACTTCAAAAAGGTAATAGAGATTATATTACAGTGGCTTATGAAGATAGTAGTGTAGTAGATAAATGTAGCAATAAACTTTTATGCAGCAGTAATAATTATAGGGCTGGCGATTTCATTTTTAATAGTTTTGGTGATTTAAATGGGGCAAGGAAAGATGTATATAGATTTTTTAGAGTGGTTCAAAAAGGCCTTGAAAATTCATCACCTTTTTATGATTTAAATTTATCTTATATAAAGGTTATAGATGATGTTAATAAAGATATTGCTAAAAGATGTGGAGAGCTAATTTATGATGCATATAATAACTCTATTAATTATAAACAACTTACAAATCAAGATAAAAATTTAATAAAATTTCTTAGCGAAATTAACTATATAACTATAAATGATGAAAGTAAAAGTATATCTGTAAATATACCTATATTTAAGTCTAATGATAAAGTTATAATCAATGAGATATCTGATATTATTCTTTCAAATATTTTCTCAATAGTAGAAGATACTTTTGAAAACTTTGAGAGAAATGCTCCAGATTTAACTGGAGTAATACACAAAGTAGATATAAAAGAAATAGCTAACGAATTATGGCATCAAATTTTTGGATCTGCTAATGAATACCTAGTAAAAAAATCCTTTGTTTATAAGCCGGAATATATAAGTGGAGAAGGAAGATATTTAAGAAGTTTATATGTAGACCAATAAGAGGGACGGTTCATTAATTTATTATATTAAATTTATAATAAATTTAATGAACCGTCCCTTTATTTGATTTAAAGATTAAATTAATCTAATATGATATTAGACTTTCTATTGGAAGATTAAAATGTTAAGGGATGTTGGGATATGAAAGATAAAACAATTCTTGTAGTTGAAGATGATGTGGGGTATATGCTTTAATTTAAGAGAAGATGGATTCATATGTGAATCAGCATTTTCATTAAAAAAGGCATATGATAAGTTAAAATCATGTAAAACTAATATGATAATATTAGATGTCAATTTACATGATGGAAGTGGTTTTGAATTTTGTAAAGAGATAAGACAGACTTTAGATATTCCTATATTATTTTTAACTGCTTGTGATATGGAAATTGACATAGTTACATGATTTAAGCTTGGTGGAGATGATTATATAACTAAACCATTCAGCTTAATGGTATTACGTGAAAGAATTTTAGCTTTGTTTAGACGTTATAAGCCAATTGATATTGAAGATAACATAATAATCATAGATAATTTAAAGTTTAATTTTGATAAAATGACTGTATCAAAGTCAGAAAATAATATAATATTAACACCTACAGAATATAAATTACTTAAAGTGTTAGTAGAAAATAAAGGTAAGATTTTAACAAGAAGAGTACTGCTTGAAAATCTGTGGGATAAGGATTGTGATTTTGTAGATGAACATGCATTAACTGTAAATATAAACAGGCTAAGAGCTAAGGTAGAAGAAAATCCGTCTAATCCTAAATATATTAAAACAGTTTATGGTATGGGATATATTCACTAAAATTGATATTATAGATAACGGCATAGGTATAAATGAATGTGAGATAAATAATATATTTAAGAGATTTTATAGAGGAATAAATGTACAAGAAATAGAAGGCGTTGGCATTGGATTGTATATTACAAGAGAAATTATAAGTCATCAAAATGGTTATATAAAAGTAAAATCTATAAAAGGAGAAGGAACAGTGTTTTCTATATTTCTTCCTAATTAGATAGATGATCGTCGGATATTAAGTGTCTGGCGATTATTTAATTTCTCCACTTAAATGTAACAAAATTGTGAGATTTTTGAGAGGTGATTGTTATATTTATATGATAATTTAAAGTTAGATAGAAAACTAATGATTTATAAAAACAAATATCTAATTAAATAAAATTAATGAGGGGTGAATTAAGTGAGTGTACTAGCTGCTTTTAATTTAAAAAAATACTATGGAAAAGGGGCTAATATGGTAAAAGCATTAGATGGTGTAGACATAGAGGTTAGTAAAGGTGAATTTGTGGCTATTGTAGGTACATCTGGATCCGGTAAGAGTACTTTGTTACATATACTTGGAGGACTTGATTATTCTACAGAAGGTAAAGTTGTTATTGATAATAATGATATATCGTCAATGAGAGGAGAAGAACTTACGGTGTTTAGAAGAAGAAATATAGGCTTTGTGTTCCAAAGCTATAATCTTGTGCCAATTCTTAATGTTTATGAAAATATTATACTTCCAATAGAACTTGATGGCAATAAAATTGATGAGGAGTATGTAAATCGTATTATTGATACATTAAAACTTAATGATAAAGTAAATAATCTGCCTAATAATTTATCAGGAGGGCAACAGCAAAGAGTTGCAATAGCAAGGGCATTATCTACCAAGCCATCAATTATTTTAGCTGATGAGCCTACAGGAAATCTTGATAGCAAAACCAGTCAAGAGGTGTTAATTACCAGTGTTCTTACTATGGGAATAAGGAAGCTGTAAAATATACAGGAGTAATTAATTCAAGTAAGAAGATAGTTAAAAATAATTCAAAAGGCGTAAAGCTTCATAAGATGGCATTTTTAAATATATTTAGAAATAAGAAAAAGACTTTATCGTTTTAATATCATTGTCTTTAAGTATGATTGTGTTTAATTTTTTTATAGTTTAATTACAGGTTATAATGTTAAAAAAAGCTTATAGAGCATATCCATTCAGATTTTGTTGTGGCAGATTCTAGTATATATATAATCAATATAATGCTAGCAATATGAACTATATACCTGAGGATGTATATAGCAAAATTAAGAATATGGACAATATTGAAGAGGTAAACAGAGTATATTATGAACATATAAAAAGCACTTTAAGTGATATAGAGAAAGAGTTTATTGAGAAAAATAAAAACAATGAGAAAATAGAACATTATGAGGTTATGGAAGAATTGCTTGAACATGACATAATAGATAAAGATGTGTTTGGAATTGAGATTAATGGAGTAGGTGTATTTACTGATGATTTAGTCAAAAAAGGTCATATTGATAAAGAGAAGTTTGAAACAGGTGAGTTTTGCTTAATAGGTGAGCATTTTTATCCATATTATGATGTAGGAGACAAAATAACTATTAAAACTGAGGAGGGAAAAGAAAAAACTTTAGAGATAATGGGCAATAGTTAGTCAATATATATACACGATAAGAAGATACTCAACAGGTGGATATAGTATATATTTACCTGACAATACTTTCAAAGAATTAATAAAGAATCCTAAAATAATAGAACTTGATATTTATAGTGAAAACATAGAGGAGCTACAAATTAAAAAGGGCCTTAAGAAAATTATATCAAGCTATGATAATTTACTATTAAAGTCTAAGGAAGATTTTATATATGAATTAAAGTCCATGATTAATACAATATCAACTATAGGATTTACTTTAAGCAGCATAATTGCTATTATTGGAATACTGAATTTTGCGAATACCACAATTACAGGTATAATTGCACGACGACAAGAATTTGCTATGCTTGAAGCAGTTGGAATGACCAAAAAACAATTAAAGAAAATGATTACTTTTGAAGGATTATATTATGGGTTAATAACAATTTTTATATCTTCTACTTTGGGAAGTATAATAGTTAATTTTTTAATAAATCTATTAGGTGAGTCCTTTGGAATCGAAAGTTATAAATTTGATATAATTCCGCTCATTTTATCTGCATTAATAGTCGGAGTAATATCATTAGTAATTCCAAGATTATCTTATAAAAGTATAAGCAAGTCAACTGTAATTGAAAGGCTTCGTGAAATTGAATAGAATTTTAAATTATTGAGAATTAGGAAGGTACAGATTAAATAATAGAAGTTAAAAAATAAATATTAAATTAGAGTTGAGCTTTGAATATGCCTCAGCTCTTTTTTGATTTAGAGTTGTTTTTATAAAGAATATATAAAAAGTATAGATTATAATGATAAATGTTTTATATTAATTTGTAAAGTATGAGTTAATGTAGCATTAGTCTATTATAAATTTGTTTTAATTTATATATTAATAGATTATAATAGATAATTAATAGTATTACATTGTATAAATTATAGGGGGGATTTAAACTATGTATTTAGTAAGTTCCTGTTTAGCTGGAGTGAACTGTAGATATAATGGAAGTAATAGTGAAAATAAATTTATATTACAGCTAGTTAAAGAAGGAAAAGCTATAGCCTTATGTCCGGAACAACTGGCTGAATTACCAACACCAAGACCAAGCTGCGAAATTATTATAGATGAAAGTGGTAATAAGAAAGTAGTTAGTAAAGATGGACAAGACTTTACTAAAGAATTTGTTGAAGGTGCAGAAAAAACATTAGCTATTGCAAAAGTTATAGGAATTAAGAAAGCAATATTACAATCTAAAAGTCCTTCTTGTGGATGTGGATTTATATATGATGGTAGCTTTTCAGGTAAATTAACAAAAGGAAATGGATTAACTGTAGATAGGTTAATTAGTAATGGAATTAAAGTATATACGGAAAATGATTTAGATAAATTATAATTATATTAACGTTTAAAAAGGAGATAAAAATGAATAATGTTATAAAAGATATTGAGATTATACATAGTATACCAACTATAAATGATTATTTAAATCTTAGAAAAATATCAGGGCTAAGTGAAAAAACTGTAGAAGCTGCAGAGATAGGATTAAAAAATTCACTATATTCTGTAACTATATATCATAAAGATTCATTTATTGGAATGGGAAGGGTAATTGGTGATGGAGGATGTTTTTTTCAAGTTGTTGATATAGCTGTTAACCCTAATTTTCAAGGTAATGGTATTGGAAAAATAATAATGAGAGAGATAATGAATTATTTAGATAAATCAGTACCTAAAGGAGGATATGTAAGTCTTATTGCTGATGATCCTGCAAATAATTTATATGAGCAATTTGGATTTAAATATACATATCCACGTTCATATGGAATGCATATGTATTACTAAAATTATTTTAAATAAATTTTTATTACTATTTCTTTATAAGATAAAAACATAGTATGAATTACAAGAAAAGATAGAAGAATTTTCTATCTTTTTTTAGTACTAAAAATGTTGTACTTATTTAGGATTTGAAATTAATATGTAATTAATTAATTATAATAAATGATAATATTTTTCTTTTGATAATCAATCTTGTATATTTTACAATTATTTGCTACGGTATATAATAGATAGGATATTTTAAATTTATGTTAATATAAAATTGTTGATTAAATAATACACAATTAAAAATGAAGTTAGTTTTTATTAAACCAGCTTTTTTAATTAATGTAATTATGGGAGGATAATTATGGCGAGTTTTGTAAATGAAATTAATTTTGACAGATTAATAACTAATCTTGGAAATTGTTGCTTGAAGAAAGATAATTGTTGTACAAACTGTGTAAAAGAAACATGTTTAATAGGATATTCAGAAGAAAGTGTAAAAAAGTGTTTAAAAAATAATTTTCTTTATGTTGAAAATGGATATGCAAATATTCCATTAGCTGACATTAAAGTATATGACCATGACAACCTAATTACTGCTATAGCCGATATTCTTAAACAATGTAAAAATTGTAGAGAAAATCATTATAACGATTGCATAATAAATATTATAAGAAGCTGCTATGAAGTTGCACTTATTGGAGAAATGCAAAAATATAAAGGAAGCGCATTAGTTTATTTAAGTGACATAAAAAATATTAATGAAGACATAGGAAACAAAATATTTGAAAAGTATAGCTCGATTAAATAATCTATGTAAAAAATATATGTATGATTGATAGTAGTGGAAAACTTATTGTGGCTATAGTTAAGGGTGAGCATAGAGCAAGTACGTCAAGAGTAGCAAAAGCATTAAATATTGAAGTACCAAGAATTGCAACACCAGAAGAAATACTTGAAAGTACTGGATATCCTTGTGGCGGAGTACCTTCATTTGGATATGAGGCACTGTTTTTAATTGATCCAAAAGTTATGGAAAGAGATTTTGTTTATACAGGTGGGGGTCACCTTATTCATTAACAAAAATTTCAACTAAATTATTACAGCAAATAAATAATGGGCGAATTGTTAGAGTAAGAAAATAATTTATAAAATTAAAGAGGAAATATGAGATGTTTGTAGATGCAAGAATAGAAACTAATAGACTAATTATAAGACCTTATTCTTTAGAAGATGGGGAAAGAATTTTTCAAATTGTAGGAGAGAAAAGTTTTTATAAATATATTCCTGAAGATGTACCATCATTAGATGAGGTAAAGGATATTATTAAATGGTCTATAGATTGTTGTAAAAAAAATAGACCAGATAAGATATATAAGTTCAATTTAGCTATAATTCATAAAGATGACAATAAAGTTATTGGGTATTGTGGACTAGGTCCTGATGATTTAGGTCTGCAAGAAGTTGAACTTTATTATGGATTGTCTAATGAGTATAGGGGGAAAGGACTGGCAACAGAAGCTGCTTATGCACTTGTTGAATATGGATTTAAAGTTATTAAGCTGAAAAAAATTATTGGGCTAGTAGATGCTGAAAATGTACATTCAATTAAGTTGATTGAAAAATTAGGAATGAAATATCATTTTAAAATTAAAGATTTACCTGAAAATTTATCATATTTTGAAAATCTTTCTTATTATTCAATACTAAGAGAAGACTTTATAGATAAACTACTCTAAAGTCAAGTGTATATCCGAATGTAAGTTAAAAGTTTAATGTATTAATTTTTTTACCACCCCTGGGGAACAGCGCTAAGCACTTTAGGGTTACCCTGGGGTGCAGTAAAGCTTAAAAGCAAAACCAGTGATATAATACTAATATTATAAAGATAACTAATATTACCAAATTATCATCCAATGTTGCAGATTTAGTACCATATCATACTGCACCCCAGGGGTGGAAAATTTATAATTGTCCATTGTCAACGGTCAATTATAAATTGTACAAATATAAGTACAACAATTTGTTAACACAAATTCTTAAATATACAGATTAAATTTAGAAGTTAAGTTATTTTATATTATGAATGTAAAAATAATTATATTAGTTAATAAATACTTTTAATTAATGGTAAGAAAATAAAATATATAAAAAAGCATTATAAGATGCTGAGTAATATACAAATCTTATAATGCTTTTTATTTTATATTTTTTGAAGTGAAAAGAAACTTTAACTATTAGCCAATTCCTCCATATACTGCACCTAAAATAATAACTATTATTGATACAAATACAAAAATATATTTAGCTAAAGGTATAAACCACTTACCTAAAGGTTTCTTTGCACCTGTGTTAATTTCTTTTAATGCATTATCCATTCCGAATATCCAAAAGAAAGTTATGGCTGAAATTACTGTACCAAAAGGAGCTATATAAATAGTAACTATATCAGAAAAATTATTAAATAATTCTACATTTATAGCTAAAGGTATAGAAATTAAAAATGAAACTATTCCAATAAGTAATACACTTTTTCTTCTAGTCCATTTTGTCTTATGCATAAATGCCTCTGAAGTTGCTTCCATCATATTTATAGTTGAAGATACAGCTGCAAATATAATACTTCCAAAGAAAATGATTCCAAATAGATGGCCACCAGCCATAGATTTAAAAATTGTTGGCACTGTTATAAATAATAAAGTAGGACCTGATGCTGGATCTAATCCAAAAGCAAAAGCTGCTGGAATTATTATGAAAGCAGCTAACATAGCTGATAAACTATCATAAAAAGCCGTATTTATAGCTGAAGAAGGTATATCAACATCTTTCTTTATATAACTACCATATACAACCATACCAGAACCATTTAAAGATACAGTGAAAAACGCTTGACCAAGAGCCATAACCCATGTAGTAGGATCTAATAAATAAGACCATTTAGGAACTAATAAGTACTTTATTCCTTCTGATGCTCCAGGAAGAGTTACAGATCTAATAAGTAGTATTACAAAGATAACAAATAGTGCAGGCATCATAATTTTATTTGCTTTTTCAATTCCTTTACTAACACCATAAGCAACTATAGCTGTTGTTATTAACACAGCTAAAGCAAGCCAGAAAACAGTTTCCTTACTTCCTAAGAAGCTATCTAAATAGGTTGGTACATCTATACTTTTAAAATTACTAGTTGAACTTATATAAAAATATTTTAGAACCCATCCAACTACTACATTATAAAACAAGAATATTCCCCATACGCCTAAAGTTGGTATTAAGGATATAATAGATGAGCCAGGTATATTTTTTTCATCCAATATTTCTTTTATACCGCCTAAAGAACCTTTTCCTCTTGATCTTCCTAAACCAAATTCACCTATTAGTCCTGTAGTTCCTAATAAAAATACGAATATAAAATATGGTATAAGAAAAGCAGCTCCTCCGTACTGACCTAATCTCCAAGAAAACATCCATACATTTCCAAGGCCTACTGCAGAACCTATACATGAAAGTATAAATCCAAATTTACTTGAAAAATTATCTCTTTCTTTCATATGAAATCCTCCTTATTTGTTTTATAGATAAAAAAGCCACATAGATATTTAAATCTACGTGGCTTACACTTAATAAAAAAACCACGCAGGCATCTACGTGGATTATTACACAACTATATAACCATCATAGATACAAACTGTATTTTAAAAATACCACATTAGTTTGCATCTATGAATATTTTTCATTTCAGCAAACCTTATCTATAATAGCTATAATAATATTCATTTATGTTCATCATTTTTATAGTAATCATAATAGGTTGCTCCTTACATGGAATATTTTAATAAATTATACTATAAATATTTCAATAATTCAATAAGAACTCTTTACTTTGTTAAAGATTTTTTTCATATTTAATTTAATATTATAGATAAATTTAAAAGTATAAACAATATTAAAATGACAATTAATAAAGTAAAATAGTATAATTATAGTTATATAACAATTAAAAGATATAAATTATATAATCATGGATTAATTAATATTATGAAAAAAAGATAAGGTTTAGGGGGATTGATTATGATTGAACAGGTATACAAAAATATTTATAAAAATGAAATACCATTACCAAATAATCCATTAAGAGCTTTAAACAGCTATATTATATTATCTGATGATAGAAATTTAATAATAGATAGTGGGTTTAATAGAGAAGAATGCAGAGAAGCATTTATGAGTGGAATAGAAGAACTTGGATTGGATTTAAATAAAACAGACCTTTTAGTTACTCATTTACATGCAGACCATTCAGGACTTGCTGCTGTTTTAAGTAAACAAGGGTTTAAAGTTTATTCGGGAGAAATAGATGGTCACATGATAAATAAAATGGCAACAGAAGAGTACTGGAACAATTTTAATAATTATAAAAAATTATTTTCTCTTACTCAAGATAATATAAATTTTGATGATCATCCTGGATATAAATATTGTCCAAAAGACCCAGTAGATTTTATATTGTTACATGAAGATGATGAAATAAAATTAGGTGAATTTACTTTTAAGGTGATTAATGTACCCGGACATACACCAGGTCATATAGGGCTTTATGAAGAAAAACATAAATTATTTTTTGGAGGAGATCACATATTAGGAAGGATAACTCCAAACATAGCCTTTTGGGGATTTCAATATGGTGACATGTTAGAAGTATATTTAGAGAATTTAAGGAAAATATATGATTATGATATAAATTATTTATTTCCTGCTCACAGATTTATAATAAAAGACCATAAATCAAGAATAAATGAATTAATTAGTCATCATGAAAGCCGTCTTGATGAGGTTATGAACATAATAAAAGATGAAAGAAAAACAGTTAGAGATACTGCAGCAGCTATGCACTGGGAGTTAAGATATAATAGATGGGAAGACTTTCCTAATCCACAAAAATGGTTTGCAGCAGGAGAAGCTATGTCACATTTAGAGCATCTTTTACATACGGGAAAAGCTGAAAGAACAGAAGAAAATGGAGTACTGTACTACAAACTTAAATAAAATAATAATAGCCTATTATCTTTAATGGTAATAGGCTATTATATCCAAAGCTTATCTTTATCTCTATATGGTTTACCAAGAATTTTCTTGGTAATCAGTGAGAATAAAATAAATTTTTCACTATGGATAAGTTTTTAAATAAAAACATCATTATACGGTTATTACTTTAGAAAAATAAAGGGTATGAATTTATAATTTATTTAAACTATATACATTTAAAATTAACTTATGAGGAGTATAATACATTCAATATGGTATATTTTTGAAGAAATGAATTTTAATTCAATGGAGGGGTATTATGCTGAAATCTAAAAAGAAAATCCTTATTCTTTGCATAACTGCTAGTTTACTTATGAATTCCACTATTAACACTTTTGCATTAGTTAACAAAGATGATTGGGAGAAAAGCAATGATAACTTAATAACCTATTCTCAGGTTAAGACCAATGGAGCAAAAGCTAAGGATGAAAAGAAAATTGATGACAAGTACAAATGGAATTTGGGGGATATTTATAAAGATGTACAAGCGTGGGAAAATGATATTGAAAAGGTAAGAAAAGAATATTTTCCTAAATATAAACAGTATGAAGGAAAGCTAAAAGATCCTGATAAACTGCTTGAATTTTTGAAGATGGATGAAGAAGTATCAATTATTTTAAGTAAAGTATATTGGTACGCTGGATTTAGGGGAGACTTAAATCAAGGTGATAATGAGGCAACAGAATTAATTTCTAAAGCAGAAAGTTTTATTGCAGAATATGATCAACTTGTAACTTTCTTTACGCCAGAATTATTATCACAAGATGAAAAAGCCTTAGAAAATCTTGTTAAAAACCCAAAACTAAAAAATTATTCTCATTTTTTAGATTCTTTAATAAGACAAAAAGAACATACTCTTTCAAAGGAAGAAGAAGACATATTAGCTAATGCATCTGAGTTTACAAGTAGTCCTGAAGAAATCTTTAACAAACTTAAAATGGCAGATATGAAAAAAGCAGTTATAAAAGATAAAAATGGAAAAGATATAGAATTAACTTCATCAGTATATTCAAATATACTTGATGGGAAAGATAGAGATTTAAGAAAAAGAGCATTTGAAGCTAATGGCAAAGTGACAGAGGAGCTTCAAAATACCTTTGCATCTATTTATTTAGCTTCTGTAAAAAAGGATATCTTCCTAGCAAGATCAAGAAAATATAATTCAACTCTTGAAGCCTCTCTTGCTAAAGATAATATTCCAAGAGAAGTTTATGACAATTTAGTTACAGCTGTTAACAATAATATGGAACCACTTCATAAGTATGTAGAATTAAAAAGAAAAATTCACAAACTAGATAAGATACATGCTTATGATTTGTATGTACCACTTGTTGAAAATTATAAATTAACAATACCTTATGAAGATGCTAAAAAAATGGTGTTAGAAGGATTAAAACCTCTTGGAGAAGACTATTTATCTGTAGTTAAGACAGGATTTGATAATAGATGGTTAGATGTATATGAAGCAAAAGGCAAGAGGACAGGTGGATACAATTTAGGACTTTATGGTGTACACCCATTTGTACTTTTAAATTATGGTGATACTTTAGACGATATGTTAACAGTAGGTCATGAAATGGGCCATGCGGTGAACTCCGTATATGCTGGAAAAGCTCAATCATATATGAATGCTCATACGCCTATATTCAATGCTGAAGTAGCTTCAACAGCTAATGAATTGATGATAATTAAAAATATGATAAAAAATGCTAAAAATGATGATGAAAAATTATATTTATTAAATCAATTAATTGAAAATATAAAAGGTACAGTATATACTCAAGTAATGTTTGCAGAATTTGAAAAGACTGTTCATGAAAAATTAGAAGCAGGAGAACCATTGTCAGCTAAATCATTAAGAAAAATATATGGTGACTTAATAGAAAAATATTACGGCGATAGCTTTGCTCCAGACGAATTAGGAAATCTAGGATGGGCAAAAATAACACATTTTTATAATAATTTCTATGTTTATAAATATGCTACTTCTATGGCAGCTTCTAATGAAATCGTTAAAAATATACTAGATGGAAAAGATAAAAATGCAGTTAATAATTATATAGAATTCTTAAAAACTGGTTCTTCAGAATATCCAGTTGAAGCACTAAAGAAAGCAGGGGTTGATCCAACAAAAACAACTTCCATAGATAATTTATTAGCTGAATTCGGACAATATGTAGATGAAATGGAATCTATACTTAAAAAACAAGGAAAAATAAAATAATTAAATTTAAATCATATAAAGTCTTTATGAATAAATAAAATTCATAAAGACTTTTTTAATGGGACGGTTCATTATATTTTGATGTTATTTATATACAAATACACAAATATAATGAACCGTCCCTAATATAAAATTTGATTCACATAATAAATATATTTATACACATAATAAAGAAAAGGTTCATATATAAACCAACTTATTAAAGAATAAATTTTAAAAAAGGAGAGATAAAATTATGAAAAATAAACCAGATGATAGAAGAGATAATGTAGACAGAATTCAGCAGAATATTAGTAATACTATTGAAAATATTCATCTTGCAAATGAGATGATTGAAGAAACAAGTGATGAAAATACTAAAGAAACATTAATTGAGAAAAATCGTAGAAGAGAAAAGGCTCTTGATTCTATGAGGTCAGAAATTAAAGATGAGGCAATGGCTAAAGAAAACGGATATAAATAAAACTATTATACATATAAAACAAGTACAAATTTAATATATCTAAATTAAAGAATTATGGAAGTAAAAGTATCACTCATTAATGATACTTTTACTTTTTTTAGGGGACGGTTCATTACATTTTCATTTTGCAATTTATAAGGGACGGTTCATTACATTTTGCAATTTATAAGGGACGGTTCATTACATTTTGTGATTTTGAAAACAATAAATTTTGATGAACCGTCCCTTATATTTAAACTATATCAAAATCTTTTACTAAGCTTGTGATTCTCCACTTTCCATCTTCTTTTGAAACTTCAATGATAGCATTCCAAATGTAAATATCTTTAGCAGAAGTTGTAGCTTTAAAAATTATTTTATATTTAAATTTAGAAGAAGCAATTTCTTCATTTTCTATTTTATAGTCTTTAATCCATGGGCTTGAAAATCCTGTAACCCATGAACCACGATTTTCCATTAGTTTTTTAAATTCATTTTTTAGAACTTTGTTATAAGTAGCATATTGGAATACTCCGTTTCGGTCCTTTATACCTTTTGCCCAAAGTTCAGCTACTTCATCCGGAGTTTTAGGATCATATAAATCTGCAAATTCTTCAAACATATGACATCTAGCTTTTAACTCAATTTTGTTTGTATCATATAGCCTTAGCCTATTTTCTTCTTTATCGTAGAAAGTATTAATATTAAAATCTCTCATTAATGCACTGTCTCTAACATAGACCTTATCATCTTTAATTAAATAATCTCCATTATTAGGTACTTCCTTATTGTTAACTAATACTGTAAAAGGGGATTTTGCATAAATTATGCTGGGAATAAAGAATGCTAGGAATAATGTAATAAATAATATCTTCTTATTCATTTAACTTCTCCTCAATAAAATAATCTTTAAATCTATTTTGTGTATTAAGGTAGAAATATATAAATTTATTTTATGTTTTCAATAGACTAACAAATTAATTAGAAAACTTAGATTATTAAAGAAATATTTTATGTAAATATATGAGAGTATAAGGAAAAAAATAATATTAGAAAATTATGAAAAAATGATATAATTTGAATACTATGTAAAACAATTTATTCATGGTTTATTTAGTAAGAGAAAATATAGGTATATTAGTGAAAATTATTATAGGAATTTATAAAAAGGAGTAACAGAAATGAATATTTTAATTCTTGGAGCAAGCGGATTTTTAGGTGGACATATTTATAAAAAAATAAAATATCAATTAGATTTTAATGTACTGGGAACTTGTTATGGATCAAATAATTGTGGTGACTTAATAAAACTTGATGTAAGTAATGAGGAAGAAGTTAAAGATATAATATATAAGTTTAAACCAGATATTATTTTATGGAGCTTAATAAGTAGGGAAAGTGAAAAATATTTAATAGAAATGGGTCTAAATAATATCTTAAAATACTTATCACATAAACAGAAATTAATTTTTATGTCAACAAATGCTGTTTTTAATGGGAAAGGTAATTATAGTGAAGAGGATAACCCTAAATATAAAAATAGTAATGAGCCATTAGCACTATATTCAAATGCAAAAATAGATGGAGAGAAGATAGTTAAGGAGCATGACAATCATATTATCATAAGACCAGGTGCCATTTATGGACAAGATATAAATGGAAAATGGGATAAACGGATATCAGATTTAATTAATAAATTGGAGGAAAAGGAGGAGGTTGTAAGAACAGAAAATTTATATAATACTTTTGTAAAAGTGGATGAGTTAGCAAAAGCTATAATAGAGTTGATAAAATGTGATTATAAAGGAATTATTCATTTAGGGCCAGAGAAGAAGGAAAGTTATTATAATTATTATAGAAAAATGGCAATACACTTAAATTTAGATACTGATTTAATTAAAAGCAATTTTATTGATGAAGAGTATGCTGCTAAAAATAATCGCTCATTAGACTTATCAATAAATACATCTAAGTGTAGAGAAGTGTTAGGAGATATATTCAGCAACGTATAGGGACGGTTCATTACATTTTGTAATTTTGAAAATAATAAATTTTGATGAACCGTCCCTTTCTAGGAAGTTCAAAGATAATTTTTAATGTATTGGCTAATATTGCACCTAGGAGTTTTTCACTATATTGTTTTCTGCAATTATAATAGGAATAGGTGGAACAATTGTATTATATAAGCATAAAGACTGGCTTTTTTAGTGTAGTTTATTTATATATGTATTTGTTATAATAATACAAATATGCACATAAGTATTGAGGTGAAAGTTATGGTAAAGATGATTCAAGCAAAAACTCTTCTATCAACTATTAAAGAGGATAAGCTGTTTGGCCTTAAATATAATATGAATCTTTATAGAGGCTGTCAGCATGGATGTATTTATTGTGATTCTAGAAGCAGCTGTTATGGTATTAAAAACTTCTCAGAAATACAGATGAAAGAAAATGCTTTAGAGCTGCTTGAAGGTGAGTTGAGAAAGAAGAAGGTTAGAGGTACAATTGGTACAGGAAGTATGAATGATCCTTATATGCCTGTAGAAAAGAAACTTCTGCTTACTAGAAGAGCTTTGGAGATTATAAATATTTATGGTTTTCCAGTGCACATCTTAACAAAAAGCAATTTAGTCGAAAGAGATATAGATATTTTAAAGAAAATAAACAAGGTCTATTGTGCAGTTTCAATTACCATAACTACTGCAGATGATAGTTTATCAGCATTAATTGAACCAGGTGCACCTAAATCTTCTGATAGATTTGAAACTATAAAAAAGCTTTCACAACAAGGAATCTATACAGGAATATTGATGATGCCAATTCTTCCTTTTATAAATGATACTGAAGATAATATAAGACAAATAGTTGAAAAGGGAAAAGCAGCAGGTGCTAAATATATCTTACCTTTTATGGGAATGACATTAAGAGAAGGTCAAAGGGAATATTATTATAAAGAATTGGATAAACATTTTTCTAGTATTAAAGAAAAATATATTAAAGACTATGGATATGCATATAATTGTTTATCTCGTAATTGGAAAAGATTATATAATATTTTTTATGAATTATGCAAAAAAGAAGGCATAGCTACAAATATGAATTTTTATAAGGGTGATGAATATGAACAATTGCGATTGTGGTAATAAAACTATATTTTTAGAATATATAGAATAAGCAATAATGAATTTATGAGTAAATGTAAAGTTTTTATGTTTATATAAATTTTGAAAAAATGTAATTAACTGTTGAAATGTTAATTTTTATATGATACAATATTCAAAATTGTGAGAGTGTATCTAGGGTTCCGATGCTAATAGGATACTATTTTGCATGACTGGACCAAGCGGTACAGGAATTATTTCTACACTTTTGGGATAAAAGCCCAGAGGATGAGTCTCTATAAGACTTATTCTTTGGCTTTTTTTTTATTAGAATAATTTAAATAAAGGGGGAGGCTTTATGACGGTAATAAGCGTTAATAATTTATGCAAATCATTCAAAATCAAAACAAAAGAACCAGGATTTAAAGGGAGTATTAAATCTATGATTTCACCTAGGTATAAAGAGATAGAGGCAGTTAGAAATGTATGTTTTAATGTAGATAAAGGAGAAATTTTAGCTTTTATTGGACCTAATGGAGCAGGAAAATCTACCACAATAAAAATGCTTACAGGAATACTTTATCCAACGGAAGGTAATATGAAAATATTAGGACTAAATCCCTCCACTGAGAGGAAGAAGTTATCTTATAAAATAGGTACTGTATTTGGACAAAAGTCACAACTGTGGTTTCACCTTCCACCTATAGACAGCTTTAATCTTTTAGGAAAAATTTATGATATGGAAGATTTGAACCTTAAAAAAAGAATAAATTTTTTAAAGGAGATTTTTGAAATAGATGACCTTATGGATATACCTGTTAGAAAATTGTCTCTTGGTCAAAGAATACGATGTGAGATAGCAGCATCTTTAATTCATAATCCAGAAATAATATTTTTAGATGAACCTACTATAGGCTTGGATGTTATAGTCAAGCAAAATATTAGAGATCTTATTTTAAGGATAAATAGAGAAGAAAAAAGAACTATATTTTTAACTTCACATGATGCAGGGGATATAGAACAACTTTGTAAAAGGGCCATAGTAATAAATCATGGTCAATTGGTTTTAGATGAATCTATTAAAAATCTTAAATACAATTATCTTAATAAAAAAATTATAGAGATAAAGTTTAAAGAAGAAGTTCATATAGATAAGAATAAATTTAAGGTTTTAAAGAGTAATGGATATGGAGTAAAAATAGAGATAGATACTTTGAAAGAAAATATAGAAGAGGTTTTAACGGAAATTATAAAGTATGGAAGTATTTTAGATATAAACATTTTAGAGCCGCCTATGGAGGAGATTATATCTCATATATATAGTGAAAGTAAGGCAGGTGAGTGTAGTGAGTAAAATTAATAAATATATTCATATATTTAAAATAAGTCTTAGTAATAATTTGGTATATTTTTGGAATTTTTTAATCAAGAATTTATTCTTTGTTTTTATAATATATGTATTTTTAATGCTTTGGGGAAATATCTATGGACAAAAGGGAGATATAATATCAGGACTAACCTTAAATAAAATCATATGGTATTTAATAGTTACAGAAATTATAACCTTATCTCGTTCCAATTTTCATACTCAAATTAGTGAAGATGTTAAGAGTGGGGCGATAGCTTATGGAATAAATAAACCTTATAACTATGTATTATATTGTTTTTTTAACTCACTAGGAGAAATAGCAGTAAAGCTAGGTTGTAATATGATTTTAGGAATAATTATTGGTATATGTTTTGTAGGATTTCTAGAAGGCTTTAATATAGTATATTTGCCATTAATACTACTTTCTATTTTAATAGGATCAACCATCAATTTTTTCATATATATTATTTTAGCACTAACTTCCTTTTGGATTGAGGAGAATAAGCCATTTTTTTGGATATATTCAAAGCTTACATTTACCTTAGGAGGAATGTTAGTACCACTTGATTTATTTCCTAACTGGCTTAAAAATATATCAAGTTATTTACCCTTTGCCTATGTCACATATGTACCTGGAAAGCTAGCAGTAGATTTTTCACTTAACAATTTTTATAAAGGCTTTGGAATACAAATTTTATATTTAACTATATTTGCAATACTAGCTTTAGTTATATATAGAAAGGGGGCAGAGAAATTAAATGTTAATGGAGGTTAAAAATATCATAAAACTAATAAGAGCATATTTTAAATTTAACCTATCTTCAGCTATGGAGTATAAAGTAAGTTTTATTATACAGGTGTTAGGTATGATAATAAATAATGCCTCGTTTATATTTTTCTGGTGGATATTATTTCATAATGTAGGTACTATAGGAGGATATGGTTTTAGTGATACACTAATGCTTTTTGCCATTATGTCCACATCTTTTGGAATAGCTTTTATTTTATTTGGAAATATTGGAGAACTTACAAAAATGATTGTAAATGGAGAGCTAGATTCATATTTGATCCAACCTAAGGATACCTTAATGAATATACTATGCTCTAAAAGTGTAATATCAGCCTTTGGTGATGTTATTTATGGAATAATTCTATTTATATTTGTAGGTAATTTTAATTTAATTAATATAGCTTTATTTTTAATTTTTTCTTGTATTTCAGCCATTATACTTTCAAGTGTTATAGTTATTGTAAACTCTTTAAGTTTTTATATAGGCAATGCTGAAGGTCTATCAGCACTTATGTTAGAGTTTATGGTAAATTTTGGCTCATATCCAAAGGGGATATTTAAAGGTGCTACAAAATATATAATATATACCATAGTACCAGCAGCCTTTACTGCTCACATACCTATAGATTTAATAAAATCTTTTAATATATTACACTTTTTTATACTACTTGGTGTTGCTATAATTTGGGCAGTAGCTGCATATAGAATATTTTATAAAGGGCTTAAGAAATATAAATCAGGAAATTTAATTACAGCCAAATTGTAATTTTTAATAACCAAGTAAATTCTAAATTTTTAAACAGCAGATAGAAGTATTTATAATTGTGTACATTGTTAGTTGAATTAAATTGCATACTGATTAAGTATATATGATATAATAAGGGTAGATAAAAGGTATCGAGCCTTTACGGTTATTTAATAGTTGTTAGAAGATAGCGGGAGAGTTTTGCAAGATGTCCCGCTATTTTCTTTTGCTTTTAGAATTTCCTTCTATGTCAACAGAAAGTTCAGCCTCTATTTTTCCATTTTGCAAATCTGTATTCATTTTAGTTTTAGTACCTGTTTTAAGTGTTTCATACTTATAAACAAAGCAACCAACAATGGATACTACGCTTATAATAACCAAAGCTAAGGTAATGATTCCAATTATTGCCAAAATTGTATAATCGGTCATCATATCGCCTCCTATGCCCTAAAGGCTCGATACCATCTACCCACATTAAAGTAGCACAGGAAGTCTGAATACTGAAACAACTATAAATAAATCTCCATCAAACAAGAGGGGACTTGCTTAATTGAGTTTAAATCATTATAACATATTTTGGAATTTAAGTGAATAGAATTTTTCAACGAATTTAAAGAAATTAAAATAATTTACGAGAAGGTAAAAAATATGTAAGATTTCACTGGATTTAAGACAAATATTTTTCACTTTATAATAAATATATTGAGTTTTTTAAGTAAAATAAGGCGAAATAATAATAAAAATGTCAGTTTTTTATTTCATAAGAAAGTATAAAAGTTAGTAATAAATAAGGTTAGAAAAATATGTTTAAAATAACTCTAAATTTTTCGATGGTAATTAAAAATAGATATAAATTTTTAAGGTTTATCGTATATAAATGATATTTAGAGTATTAGCTTGAATAGATTATTGTATTATATTACAATTAATACAATATAAAGCAAAGAAAGTTAACTATATTAAAAATATGATTTGGGGGATTGATATGAAAATTTTAAAAAGAATAGGAATAGCAATTCTATGCATAATTTTATTATTTACAGCTTTTAGAATACCATATCATATAGAGAATACACCTAAATATGCTATATATAAATATTTTAAAAGTTTAACAAATAAAGACTTAGAAACTTATAATAATGTTAATTTTAGTAATAGCAGTAATGAAAATGATATTTTCATATATGATGCTAAATATACATTACTTCACGCTAGTAAAATAAATGTACCAGATTTAGGCTTAGAGGATAAATTACGTGAGCTTAGAAAAATGGACAAGGTATTTGAAAATTATAATAAAGAGGATATTTTAATATATAAAGTATCTGTTTTTACAGATCCTCCGATAACAGATTTTCCGCCTGGATTAATTTTAATTCGAAATAAAGTTGACGATAGCAAATCTAAATGGCTGGTACTACATGATACTATATTTACAAATTATGATAACTTTAAAAAGTAATTAAATAGGGACGGTTTATTAATATCTTTCAATTTGATATATTAATGAACCGTCCCCATTTTGATTTAAAATTTATATTTAATTATTTAATTGATTCCTTAAGGGTATGCCATGCAAGTACTGCACATTTTACTCTTGCAGGCATGTTTGAAATATTTTGAAAGGCTATTGCATCTTCTAATATTTCAAGTTCTTCTTCAGATTTTATTTCTCTTTTTATCATTCCTATGAAAGTTTCTACCAAATTTAATGCCTCTTCCTTTGATTTTCCCTTTATAAGATCAATCATTATGGAAGTAGAAGCTTGGGAGATAGCACATCCACTGCCTGTAAAGGCTGCATCTTCTATAATGTCTCCATCAAATTTTAATTCTAGGGAGATCTCATCTCCACAACTTGTATTGTGTCCAAGTTCCTTAGTATCAGGATTTACTAAATTTCTTTTATTATGAGAGCTTTGATTATGCTCCATTATAAGCTCCGTATATATATCATTAAGATGCATAGCCTAGCCACCTCCTTACATTTTTTAAAGCTTCAACAAGTGTATCTATTTCTTCAAAGGTATTATAAAAATAAAAGCTAGCTCTGGAAGTTGAGTTTACTCCTAAATACTTCATTAAAGGTTGAGCACAATGATGACCAGCTCTAACTGCAACACCATAATTATCTAAAATTGTAGCTACATCGTGAGGGTGAACATCTTTTACTCCAAAAGATATAACTGAACTTCTATTATCCATAGTTTTTGAACCATAAATAGTTATGAAAGGCAGTTCCTTCATTTTTTCTAATGCATACTTAGTCAATTCTTGTTCTCTCTTTTTTATATTATCAAAGCCTATATTTTCTAAATAATCAATGGCTGCAGCAAGTCCAACTGCTCCTTCAACATTTTGAGTTCCTGCTTCTAATTTGTATGGAAGCTCTGCAAAGGTAGCCCTATCTTCCCAAACATACTCTATCATGTCTCCGCCAAATAAAAATGGAGGCATTTTATCTAAAATATGCTCTTTTCCATATAATACTCCAATGCCCATTGGAGCTAGCATTTTATGGCCTGAAAATACCATGAAATCTGCATCTAGAGCTTTTACATCTACCTTCATATGGGGTACACTTTGAGATCCATCTAAAACAACCAATGCGCCTTTTGAGTGAGCATAACTAATAATTTCATCTACAGGATTTATGGTACCTAGTGCATTTGAAATATGAGTTATACCCACAATTTTAGTTTTTTCAGAAATTTTTGATTTAACCTCCTCCATGGAAAGCTTACCGTCATTGTCAATATACATATATTTGAGTATTGCACCTTTGGCTTTTGCTACTTGTTGCCAAGGCAGTATATTACTATGATGCTCTGCAATGGATAGAACTATTTCATCACCTTCATTTATAAAATTCATACCATAGGAATAGGCTATTAGATTAAGAGCTTCTGTAGCATTTTTAGTAAATATAATTTCACTACTTTTTGAAGCACTAATAAAATTTTTTACCTTTACTCTTGAACTTTCATAGGCGTCTGTAGCAAAAACACTTAGAGCATGAGCACCCCTATGAGGATTTGCATTATATTTTTCATAATATTTATCTATAGCTTCAATGACTTGCTTTGGCTTATGTGTTGTTGCAGCATTATCTAGATACACTAAAGGCTTTCCATTTGCACTTTCTGAAAGTATTGGGAAATCTTTTCTCAATTCTTCAAATTTACTCATTTATAAGCCTCCTTTGAATTTCTGTATCAATTTCTTTTTTTATTTCCTCAATTGGAATTAGATCTATAATAGGTCTAAAATTAGCTTCAATTATAAGTTTTTTAGCCTCTTTTTCACTAAAGCCTCTGCTCATAAGATAATAAAGCTTACTTTCATCAATTTTTCCAGCACTGGCAGCATGCATTCCCTCTACATCATCTTCATCACAAATTAATAATGGTACAGCATCTGATTTTACAGTAGAATCTAGAAGTATTACATATTCTTCTTCAGAACCTTTAGATTTAGAAGAACCTTTTTTAAAGTTAAGAGTTCCTCTAAATATTTTTTTAGCATTATTCATTAATACACCTTTACATATAATATTGCTATTTGTTCTCATTGCTTTATGTAGAATTTCATAGCTCAAATCAATAACTCTATTTCCATCTCCAAGATAGATGGAATTTACATTTGCTTCTCCAGAAGTATCTTTTAATTCTGAAATAAAGTTAGTAACGGTAAATTTACTACCTAGATTAATCTCTATAAAATTAACTTTTGCACCATATTCACAAATAGCTACATTTGAATCGAAATTATGGCTGTTATCATTTAGAGTTTGAATTTTTATTAAATTAACTTCTGAACCTTTTTTAGCTAATATCCTTGTAACTCCATTATGAAAAACTACATCATTACTTTTATATTGAATAATTATATTTATTTTAGAATTTTCTTCAGCAATAATTAAATTATTATCTATCAAATTGTTTTTATCAATTATATGTTCAATTCTAATTGGTTCTTTTTCATGCCCATTAACCTTAATCACCATAGAAGAATTATAGTTATTTAAAGCATAGTCTTTAACTTCTTTAGATACTCCGTAATTTATAGACTCAAAGCCGAAGTCTTCTGAAAGTTCTTTGGCATTAGGGGTAGTGTCTATGGAAGCAACATTAGGAGAAGTTATGTTTAAATTGTTACATACTCCAATTGCAGGCAGGGAATAAGTATCAAGTGATATATCATTAACTTTAAGCCATCTCCAAGTAATAACTGGAAGAGTATTTAAGTTTTTAAAATTAAGTTTCATATAATTTCCCTCCTAACCTATTGTTCCTTCAAGCTCAAGCTTGATTAAATTATTCATTTCCACAGCATATTCAAGAGGAAGTTCTTTAGATATTGGCTCTACAAATCCACGAACTATCATTGCTTTAGCTTCTGCTTCACTTATACCCCTGCTCATTAAATAGAATATAGCATCATCACTAATTCTTCCAATTTTAGCTTCATGACCTAAATCTACTTCATCATTCAGTATATCCATAACTGGAATGGTATCTGATTTTGATATGTTATCAAGCATTAGAGATTCACAGGAAACTGTTGATTTAGAATGATGAGCATTAGATGATATCTTTACAGCACCTCTATATATAGCTATTCCTCCATCTTTTGAAATGGATTTTGTATTTATATTAGATGAAGTGGATGGAGCTGCATGAACTACCTTAGCGCCAGTATCTAGGTTTTGACCTTTACCAGCAAAAGTAATACCTGTAAATTCACATTTTGCTCTTTCACCTTTTAATACACTCATAGGGTAAAGCATAGATACTTTTGAACCAAAGGAGCCAGACACCCATTCAATAGTTCCATCTTTTTCTACTATTGCTCTTTTAGTATTTAAGTTATACATATTCCTTGACCAGTTTTCAATAGTGCTGTATCTAAGTTTTGCACCTTCTTTTACAAAAAGTTCAACACATCCAGCATGAAGATTGTTTACTGAATATTTAGGAGCAGAACATCCTTCGATAAAGTGAAGGTTAGCACCTTTTTCAACAATTATTAAAGTGTGTTCAAATTGTCCTGCACCTGGTGCATTTAATCTAAAATAGGATTGAAGTGGAATGTCCACATTAACACCTTCTGGAACATAAACAAATGAACCGCCAGACCATACAGCACCATGAAGAGCAGCAAATTTATGATCTGATGGGGGAACACATTTCATAAAGTATTCTTTAACAATATCTTCATAATCCCTAATAGCAGATTCCATATCAGTGTAAACAACACCTTGTTTTACTAAATCATCTTTTATGCTATGGTAAACCACCTCAGAGTCATACTGTGCTCCAACACCTGCTAGAGAAGCTTTTTCAGCTTCAGGTATACCTAGAAGATCAAAAGTAAGCTTAATATCCTTTGGAACTTCATCCCAGGTTGCTTTCATATCTGTATCTGGTTTTATATAAGTTATTATGTTATCAATATCTAAATCAGAAATATCTGGTCCCCATGTAGGAACATCTAATTGATTATAAATTTCTAAAGATTTTAATCTAAATTCAGTCATCCATTCTGGTTCATTTTTTTCTAAGGATATAGAACGAATAATGTCTTCAGTAAGACCGCTATCTACTTTATAGCTGTATCTAACTTCATTTTTTATATCATATATACCTCTGTCAACATCTTCAACATAGGTTTTATTTCTCTTTTCCAAATCATTTCACCACCTATTCTATTTATAAGCTTCATAACCATTTAATTGAATTTCTTCAGCAAGCTCTGGTCCACCAGTTTTAACGATTTTACCATCTACTAATATGTGAACAAAATTTGGTTTTAGATGCTCTAAAATATTATTGTGGTGAGTTATTATTAAAATAGATTTGTTACCATCTAAAAGCATTTTAACGCCTTCAGATACAACTTTAACAGCATCTACATCTAGTCCTGAGTCGGTTTCGTCAAGAATTGCTAACTTAGGTTCAAGAATTGCCATTTGCAGAATTTCATTTTTTTTCTTTTCACCGCCGGAAAAGCCAACATTTAAATATCTATCTGCATAGGATTCATCCATTTTTAACATGGACATCTTTTCTTTTAACTCTTTTTTAAAACCCATCATTTTGACAAATTTTCCTGAAACAGCAGCTTTTGAAGTTCTAAGAAAGTTTTCAACAGTTATACCTGGAATTTCTTCTGGATATTGAAATGATAGAAATATTCCTCTCTTAGCCTTTTCATCAGGACCAAGATTGTTTATAATTTCTCCTTCAAATTCTATGTATCCTTCAGAAATTTTGTACTTTGGATGACTCATAAGCGTATTAGCTAGAGTAGATTTACCAGCGCCATTAGGTCCCATAATTACATGGACCTCTCCTTTGTTTATTTCTAAATCTAAACCTTTTAATATTTCTTTATCTTCAACTTTACTGTGCAAATTATTTATTTTAAGTAATTTCTCTGACATTTTTAATATCTCCTTTGAATCATATCAGAGTTAAATACTCTGAATTAATATATATTTATATCATACTACTTTACTCGGGATTAGTCAAAAACTTTTTAATTAGTATTGATTTAATAAATTTAAAGTTGGAAATTATATTGAAATGTATATTAATTTTAAAATTGATACATTTATGATTTTTGTTCATAAAAATTTAACTTTTAGACTTATTACATATTTTATTAACCTTTTACAAAACTTCCTAATTCATGATAATATAGGATTAATATAATGAAATTTAGGAGGGGCTTAATTATGAAAGAAGAAATGTTGAAGAAATATGCTAGATTGGCAGTTAAAATAGGTGTTAATATACAAAAAGATCAAACACTTGTAATAAACTCACCAATAGAGTGTGCTCCTTTTACTAGAATGGTTACAGAATGTGCCTATAAAGAAGGAGCAAAAGAAGTTGTAATTCATTGGAATGATGAATTGTCAGCAAAGATTAAATATATGAATGCAAGTACAGAAGTGTTAAGTGAGGTAGCACCTTGGCAGTTAGATTCTGTGATGCATTATGCAAAAGAAGGTGCTGCATTTTTAAGCATAGCTGCCTCTGATCCAGAACTTATGAAAGAAGTGCCAATTGAAAAATTCTCTACTGCTATTAGAGCAAGACAAATAGCATTTAAAGAATATAGTAAGCGAATGATGAATAATGAAAATCCATGGTCAATAGTTTCAATTCCTACAAAAGCTTGGGCTAAAAAAGTATTTCCAAATGTTTCAGATGATGAAGCAGTTGAAAAACTTTGGGATGCAATATTTAAAATAGTTAGAGTGGATAAAGAAGACCCAGTAGAAGCTTGGAATGAACATAAAAATAATCTTAAAGAAAAAATGGATTTCTTAAATTTAAAGAATTTTAAGGAGATATGTTTTAAAAATTCTTTAGGAACAGATATAAAAATGGAGCTTCCAGAAAATCATCTTTGGATTGGAGGAGCAGAAAAAAGTGCTGAAGGAATAGAGTTTATAGCTAATATGCCAACAGAAGAAATATTTTCTATGCCAAAAAGAGATGGAGTAAATGGTGTTGTATTTGCTTCAAAACCATTAAATTATGCTGGTAATCTTATAGAAAATTTCTCTTTAACTTTTAAAGATGGAAAAGTAGTAGATTTTACAGCGGAAAAAGGATATGATGCATTAAAAAGCTTAATTGAAACTGATGAAGGTTCTCATTATTTAGGTGAAGTTGCCCTTGTACCTTTTGATTCTCCTATTTCAAATTCAGGAATGATTTTCTTCAATACACTATATGATGAAAATGCTTCCTGTCACTTTGCTATAGGAAAAGCTTATAGCTTATGTATTAAAGGCGGAGAGAAAATGAATGAGGAAGAATTATTAAAGGCTGGAGCAAATGATTCACTAACTCACGTAGATTTCATGCTAGGTACAGAAGATTTGGATATAGTAGGAACTACTCATGATGGAGAGTCAGTTCAAATATTTAAAAATGGAAACTGGGCATTTTAAAGGTTAGTTTGCAAAAATATAAAGAATTAAAATAATGAAAAAGGATAAGAGAGAAATAAATTTATGTATTTCTATCTTACCCTTTTTTTATTTTAAAATGATATAATTTATTTACAGTGAAGTAGAGGAGTGAGATAGGTGGAAGTGAATTTTCAAAGTGTTTATGATGCTATTCAAAGAAAAATTTTAGCTGTGAAATGGATTAATAAAGAGAAATTAGATAGAAATATCATAAATCATCATGTTAAATCGGAATATTTTATAGAAACATTAAAAAAGATAATTGTTAAAAAGGATTATACAGCAAAGTCTGCACTAATATTATTAAAACCTTTAATTTTAGAATTGTCACGGAAAGATATATTAGAAAATTCAGATAATGGCTTTCTTTTATATTTATATGAATATTCACTATCAAAAGTTTTTCCTGAAGCAGTTAGTATTGAATTAAATCATAAATTAGATTCTATTTGTAATCTTTATTTTAGAGTTTTTAGAATAATTTCATTCTGTGAAAAACACTGTAATGGAGAAAATTTTATTTCTAAATATCCTATGGAATTTTTAAGGGATGAAGAATTAAAAACTCTTGAGTGCAGTGATGAGTATTTAAAATTTGTTAAGGCTTTTAATGATTCTTATATATATGAAATGATGAAGATAAATGGTGAGATAACAGGATTTAATACATTAGAGCATATCTCTGGAGTTCATTATTTGGCAATGTATATTGCAAGGCAGATTAAAAATCAAGGAATTAAGGTGGACTTAGGAAGAGTTTCTGGAAGTGCTGCAGGTCATGATATAGGAAAGTATGGTTGCAAAAAAAATGAAATGAAAAGAGTGCCCTATCTTCATTATTATTATTCTGATATTTGGTTTAAAAGACATGGAATTAATTATATAAGAAATATTGCTATCAATCACTCCACTTGGGACTTAGAATTTGAGAATCTTTCTATTGAAAGTCTGATTTTGATATATTCAGATTTTAGAGTTAAAAATAAGGAAATAAATAATAAAAATCAAATGTGTATATTTTCTCTTAAGGAATCTTTTGATGTAATTTTAAGCAAATTAGACAATGTAGACGAAATGAAGGAAAGACGTTATAGAAGAGTTTATTCAAAGCTTAGAGATTTTGAAAATTTTTTAAAGTCAATTAATGTGGAAACTGAAATTAAAACTATAGATTTAAAAAATAGAAAAAAAATAAAAAAGCCACTATACTCTCTTACTAAAGGAGAAGAAATAGTTGATAATTTAAAATATATGGCCATAAATCATAATATAAATCTTATGTATATTTTAAGAGATGAACAGTCATTAAATACCGTTATAGAAGAAGCAAGAAGTGAAAAAAATTGGAGGAATTTAAGAGAATATATAAGAATATTTGAAGAATACTCCACTTATCTCACACAAAGCCAGAAAATTCAGACTATAAACTTTTTATACGAAAATCTAGCTCATCCTGAAGATGATATAAGACGACATTCTGCTGAAATTATTGGCAAACTTATTGCTGTATTAGATGAAGAATATAGAAAGGAGTTGCCAGATGGTGTAGCAGATGATTTTTTTAATATTAACAGCAAGGATATATTAAAAAGATATATAGATAAAATATTATTTCCAAGTCATAAAATTATATCAATTCATAGATATTGGATTGGATATAGCTTAAGTACATTGATAAAATCTCTATTTGAAAATTGTGGTGAAAATAAAAAAGAAGAATATAAAGAAGTAATTATAAATTATTATGATGTTTTGCATTATAAAAATTTAGATAATTTATTGTTTTTAATTGAAAGCGCTAATTATATTCCCTTAGACAAAGAGGATAAATTTTTAGATAAACTATATGTTTTTGTATTTACTGTGATTAAAAAAAGAAATATTGAATTAAGACTTTCCGCCTTAAACTTGTGTATTAATTTAATGGAAAAGTTAAAGGGAGAATCAGTATTTTTTACCCATTTAAAAGATTATTTAAACTCTGTTAATAACAAGGCATACTGTGGTGCTGAAGTATTACTAAGATATAGAATTTCACAAAGATTAGATATTGAAGATTTAAGTTATAGTTTGAGAGAAAATTTACAACACCAAAAGAAAAATATACAGGAAATTTATTTAAGTAATTTAAAATCTGCTACTGAATGGACTTTAAAAAAGTATCAAATAGAGTTGATATTAGACTTTGTAAAGAAATATAAAGAAATTAATGCACTTCAAGCAGCAATACATTTTTGTAATTTGCTTAAGGTAAGTGCTGTAGAAGAAGTGAGAGTTACTGCAGGATGTGCAATTGTTCAAATGATGAACTTTCTATCTTTTTCTGAAAGAAATGAAGTTGCTATAGAACTTTTAAGGTCATTAGAAATAGAAGGTCATAAAATAACTGAATATATACCAAGGTATCTGGGACAGGTTCTTTTATATATTCCACCAAAGGAACTTGACGAAGTAATTGATGATTTAGCTTTTAAAGTTAAAGTAGCTAGGCCTTCAGTAAAGACATTAATGTTAAAAACTATAGGAGTGATTTTAGAATATTATAAATCCTATGGAAGAAGATTCAATGAAGACGATTGGGTGTTAGAGAAGAGAAAAAGCAGACTACTTAGCATTATTTTAAATGGATTTGGTGATTATGTAAATGAAGTTAAAAGAAGTGCTTTTACTATTATTGGAAAGGTTATCTTTGGCTCTAAGATTTTATCTTTAGAAGAAAAAAAGAATTATTTTGATATTTTAGCTAAAAAAATATTAACTCTTATTATAAATGATGAGAAGGAAGAACTGTTTTTCCTTTCAAATGCTGCAGGACTTGCTCACATATATAGATTTATTGCTGATTATAATTTTTTTATTGGTGATTTTAACATGGAAATACCTAAAAAAATTGCATTCTTTCCAGGAACTTTTGACCCTTTTTCTCTCAGTCATAAAGAAATTGCAAAGACCATTAGAAATTTGGGTTATGAAGTCTACCTTTCAGTGGATGAATTTTCTTGGTCTAAAAAAACTTTACCACATTTGTTAAGAAGAAATATTCTTAACATGTCTATTGCCAGTGAGTTTGGAATATTTATATATCCAGAAAGTGAACCTGTAAATTTATCCAATAGAAAAGACATTCAAAGTCTTAAAAACAATTTTAAAGGTCAAGAAGTTTTTATAGTTGCTGGAGAAGATGTAATTACCAATGCATCTAGTTATAAATTACCTTATATTGAAGGTTCTATTCAGGATTTTTCTCACATAATTATTGAAAGAAATAAAAATAATGGATTATTAGAACATTTAAAGAAAATAAGAGGTACAGTTCATATTATTAAGCTGCCAAACAAATATGCAGATATAAGTTCCACGCAAATTAGAAATTATATTGATAGCAATAAAGATATATCTAGTATTATTGATCCATTAGCAGAACAGTATATTTATGAAAATGGTTTTTATCAAAGAGAACCAATGGATAAAACAACCTTGGATTCATTATCTCTTGAGATAAAAATAATAGAAAAGCAAGATGAAGAAATTATAAATTCTTTGTGTAGTATAGCTAATAATGGACTAAGAAAAAAAATTGAAAAACTTTTCTTAAAACCTTCTGGAAGAATAGTGGTTTTAAAAAACTGTGGAAATGATGAAATACAAGGATTTGCCTTAATTCACTGGGCACGATCAAGCATGTTATATGGTGATATAAAGGATATGGAAATAGCTCAGTACATGAGGGAAAAAAGTCAAGGAAGAATAATTTTATTAGATGGATTTTATATTAAAAATCATGAAAAAAATAAAAAACTTCTTTCTATACTTATAACTGAAACCTTAGCTTTTGCTTGCAGTCGTGATTATGAATATGCTCTTTATAGAGAAGGGGAAAAAGATGGATTATCATCAATGATTAAAGCTACTTTAGCACTATATGGTTTTCAAGAGATTTTTAACTCTGTTCATCTTGTAAATATGAGCTCTCCTTGTATTTTAAATTTTGATATAGAAAATTTAATAAAGGAACCTTTTAGAAGTAATAGTAAGATAAAAGCTGTAATTAATGACAGCAGAATTAAACTTCAGCAGGCCATATGCAGGCTTTTTCCTGGGAACTTAGTACTTCCTTTTGATTCTAATATGACTTATCAAGGACTTATAAGAAAAATTTGCAGAGAAAATAAAGTACCAGAATATATAGCAAATCCAAGAATATTAGGAGAGGCCATGTGTGTACCTTATGGAGATATACTGGACAGATATATAATTCCTAACACAGTAACTAAGTCCCTTCATACGGAAAAATATTTCAATCCTAATATGAAATCATTTAAAATTGGAGAATTTCCACATTATCTTAATCTAGAAAATCAAATTAAAATGCTAAAATCTTTTAATAGACCAGTTATATTGGTAGATAACCTTCTTCACAAAGGATATAGAATGAAGGCAATTAGACCAATATTTAAAAAAGAAAAAATCAATATACAAAAAATTATAGTGGCAATATTGTCTGGAAGAGGTAAGGATTTTTTAGATTATCAAGGCGGAGAAGTAGATTGTTTATATTTTATTCCTAGATTAAGAATTTGGTTTAATGAAAGTGCGTTATATCCTTTTATAGGGGGTGATGCAGTTTGGAGAGGAGAATTTCAAGATAGAAATCTTCTGCCATCAATTAATCTAATTATGCCTTATACTTCACCTAAATTTATAAGAGGTGCTAAAAATGAAGATTGTTACAACTTGTCTAAGGTGTGCATAGAAAATTCTATGAATATACTTACCCTTTTAGAAGATGAATATCACAATATAAATGAAAGGAATTTAACACTTTTATCTTTAGGACAGGTATTTACCATACCAAGAACTGTAGATAGGGGATTAGGTATAAATTACGATTTAAATCAAAAACCTTCACATTACTTGAAAAATGATCTTGAAAAATTAGAGAGATTTGAAGATATGTATATGGGGAGATGATATGATGGAGTACTATAAATATAAAGATTCACTTATTATAAGTGAAGAACCTCTATCAAAAAAATTTACAGCTATAACTGAAGAAGAAGCTTTAAGTATAACTAAAAAAGTTTATTATCTTGGGAAAAGACCCCTTAATAGCTTTCGAAGTTATTTTAAAGTTTCTTCAATAAAAGAATTGCATAATGAAGATATAAATGTGATTTTAAAGGAAAAAGAAGAAAAAAGTAAATTCTACAAGGTATTAAGTAATCTTTCTTTTATAAACTTAAATAATGATAATTGGGAAGAACTTTTAGAAGATAAATTAACTAAAAAATATAAAATAAATATTGTTGGATTAGGAGATGTTGGTGGAACTCTTCTTACAGGGCTTAGACTTTTAGGTTCAGATGTGGTTGAAAATATAGGTATATATGATTTAGACAAAAATAAAGTAGAGAGATGGTATTTTGAAGCTAACCAAATATACGACATTAATAATAAAGATATGCCAAAAGTAATTAAAATAAATGAAGAGGAACTTTTCAATTGTGATTTATTTATATTTTGTGTATCTGTGTTTGTACCAAAAGTTGGTGATGAAAAGAAAGATGTTAGAATGGTTCAGTTTGAAGGCAATAAAAAGGTAATAAGCCTTTATAGTAAGATGGCAAGAAAAGCTAATTTTAAAGGAGATTTTGCTGTGATATCGGACCCTGTAGATTTACTTTGTAAAGCAGCATTTAATGAAAGCAATAAAAATGAAAAAGGTGAGTTTGATTTTAAAGGACTTAAATCTCATCAAATAAGGGGATATGGTCTTGGAGTTATGAATGCTAGGGCAGCTTTTTATGGAAATGAGCTTAATGTAAATTATGAGAGTGAAGGAAGAGCCTTTGGCCCTCATGGAGAAGGATTAATAATTGCAAACAGTATAGAAAATTATGATGAAGATGTTTCGGAAATTCTTACGGAGAAAACTAAAACTGCAAATTTAAAGGTTAGGGCTTCAGGATTTAAGCCCTATATAGCTCCAGCGTTATCTTCGGGAGCATTAAGTATTCTTGCATATCTTAGAGGACAGTGGCATTATAGTACTTCTTTTTTAGGTGGTGTTTTTATGGGAATTAAAAATAGAACTACTGAGAAGGGCATAGAACTTGAGACATATAATATGCCTGAAGAACTTTTAAATAAATTAAAACACACTTATGATTATTTGAATGCTTTATATAATTAACCCTAGAAAAAAGACTTCTAAAATTCTTCAGCATATGATTTCTCAGTTTACCCATGAGAACTATACAATTGTACAAGATGAATCAATAAATTTAAATAATAAAAAGATATTATTAGCAATAGATGTTGATGAAACGCTTTCAGATATAAACATGTTAAAATTTATGAAAAAGTTAATAAAAAAAGATAAAAATGGGTTTTTAGGTTCTTATTGTGGAATAATTTGTGCATCTGTATCAGAACTGGGAACAAAGGATACTTGTCAGGACATAGTATTTCTTGCAAATTCTATGGGAGCAACTTTTATAGGACACCCGATGGTAGAGGCTATTAAGGGACTTATAAATTTTTCTACATGGCAAAAGGTATTGAATATACCTCTTTATGACATTCTCATAGAAAGATGTAAAATTCTAAATGAAAGACTTAGGAATTTTCAGTTTGAAAAATATGAAGAACTAAATGTAACAGTCTTATATTCTACTCCAAATAAAGTCTCCAATTCCTTAGATTTATGGAGAATGGTAAAATCAAATTTTGATGCATCAATAAATATTAAAGAAATACTAATAGAAAATGGTTCAATACAGGATTGTAAGGGATGCGGGTATAAAGTATGTACTCACTATGGAAAAGATAATAAATGTTTTTATGGTGGACCTATGATAAGTGATGTACTACCTTCTATAGAGAAATCTAATGTAATAGTTTGGATTTGTCCTAATTATAATGATGCTATAGCTGCAAACTTAACAGCAGTAATGAATAGATTAACAGTACTTTATAATAAAAAACCTTTCCATGATAAAGTTACATTTGGAATAATAGTATCAGGAAACTCAGGAGGAGATTCTGTTGCAAAACAATTAATAGGAGCATTAAATTTAAATAAAGGATTCATGCTCCCACCAAAAGCATTTTTATTAGCAACAGCCAATGATCCTAAATCAATATTTAATTATAAAGATGTTGATAAACTTGCTAAGAATTTTAGTGAAAGGATTAAAGCAATTCAAAATTCACAATGCACAATTCATACTTAAGGTTGAAATTATTTTAGAGAAAATAATTTCTTTAATATACTTTTGTAGGGGCTATCCACCCATGGGGTTTAAATAAAAAGCAGCTGCAAATTAAAATTTTGTGATTACTCTAATTTTATTTAAAACTTATAATATTGTTGTAAACCTCAGGGGTGGAAGTTAATGCTGAAAAATATTTTCAATGGTTAAATTTTAACTATTTTTCATATAAGATAGTTGACCTTATAATAGAGGTATTATGAGATACATTGTTTATAGCAATATTTAAACTATCATAGAAATTTTCTAAATTTATAAGTAATAAGTCATTTTTATATAGGTTAATAGTTTCATCAGTGTTTATATTTATAGTACAATTACCTTCCACAATATAAAAACTTTCTAGTAATATTTCTTCATTTGCTTTGGGAATAAGGTCAGTTTTAGGAACAGAATAAGAAGTATCTTTAAATAGGGTTATAGGATTTACACAGCCTTTAGTGTTTTCTCTAAGCATCAAATTAAAATCCCTTACTTTTCCAAAACTTTTAGTTTCCCATTCACCGCTAAAATTATGTACTTCAAAAGGGGATAAATTTATAATTTCATCGTTACCATGCTGAAGCTTTAGAGGATTATCTAAGGAGAGAATAAATCTATTGGTATTAGGTAAATAAGTAAAAGTAGATTCTTCTAATTCAACTTTTGCAGAGCTTAAACGCCATTTAAAGTCTAGATTTTTATAGTTAGAATCTAAAGGATATATGGCAAGTTCTGTAGTGGTTCCTCCAGACCAATTAGAAGTTTTATAATCACTATCATGAATAATTTTTACAGTATAACACATTTATACTACCACCTCACAATTTTAAATTCCCTTATAGTTTTATTCTAGCAACAAGTCAATATAGTATCAATTAATTTCATACTATATACAAAAATAATAGAAGATAAAGAATTGTTTTGAATAACAAAGTTCTTTTAGTTATTATTGAATTGGTAATAATAAAAACCTTTAATCAAACTATAAATTAGTGATTAAAGGTTTTTAAATTTATAAGAAAAGTATTATAAAATTCCTTGAAGTGGTTTATTTTCAACTAAATCTTCTGATTTTAGTTCTTTAACAATTGGCTTACTTTCATCTAGAGGTTTCAAAGAAAAACCTGTGAATCCATAAATTGCAGATACAATAGGATTAATTAAACCTAAAAAGTGGAAGGGAGCATAGGCAAAAGCACTTACACCTAGGGTTGAAAAATATACTGCTCCACAGGTTGACCAAGGTACTAATCCAGAAGTTAAGGTACCAGCATCCTCTAATACTCTAGAGAGATTTTTAGGATGAAGGTTTAATTTTTCATAAACATTTTTATACATTTGGCCTGGTATAACTATTGATATATATTGATCTGCAGCTGCAAAATTCATAGCTATGCAGCTTAGTATATTTGATAAAATGATACTTCCTCTACTATGACAATGTTTAAGTATGGCATTTATTATTGTGTCTAAACATCCTATTTGCTTAACAAGTCCGCCAAAAGCTAATGCGCACATAACTAATGAAATGGTTTCCATCATAGAAAGAAGTCCACCTCTATTTAAAAGTGTGTCTACCATAGCATTTCCTGAGCTTATTTCAAAACCATAGAATAATGCATGTAGAACTTCTGATACGTTACTGCCTTGTGCAAAAGAGAAGATTACACCTATAATTGTTCCGCCTATCATGCCTGGTATGGCAGGTACCTTAAATACTATCATTAAGATTACAGATAATGGTGCAATAAATATTAATGGACTGATATTAAAAGATGATTGTATAGTATCTAATATTGCATTAATTTGAGTAGTATCTACAGCTTGTCCTTTATACCCCATACCTATTAGTGCAAATATTATTACTGATAAAATAAAGCTAGGTAGTGTAGTATAAAGCATATGTCTTATATGATCAAATACATTTACTCCAACTACACCAGCAGCTAAGTTTGTACTATCAGATAATGGTGATAGTTTATCTCCAAAAGAGGCACCAGTTACAACTGCTCCTGCAATTATTGCAGAAGGTATTCCAAGACCTGCGCCTATGCCCATTGCCGCAGTACCCATAGTTCCAGCAGTAGTCCATGCACTACCTGTTGAAACAGACACTATTGCACATATGATTGGTAATAAAAATAAAAACATAGCAGGAGTAAATAGTTTAAGTCCATAAAAAATCATTCCAGGAACTACTCCACCAGCAATCCAAGTTCCTACTAAGCATCCTACAATCATAATTATAAAATTTGCTTGCATTGCCATAGAGTTAGTTTGTATCATAGCCTCTTCCATGTCGTTCCAATTATGACCTAAAAATTTACCTATAATTGCAGTTATTCCACAACATATGATTAATGGAATTTGAGGTGCAGAATCAAACACGATTACACCTAATAACATGAAACAAATCAGAAAGATGAATGGTATTATAGATACCATAAGTGATGGCTTTTTAATATTTCCTCCGTTGTTCATTAATTTTTCCCCCTTGTTGTAAATTTATATCAAGTATTAATTAAAAAAATTATACTTAATGTCATAAAATTCATCTTAAGTAAAATAGTAAAATTTTAAATTTTTAAATAATTTATAGGGCAAATTTATAATAAAAACTATAATATTTTAAAAGTTTTTATTGTATATAAATATACCACCTTAAATTATTAAAATCAAGAATATTCAGAATAAAATATAAAATTTAAAAGATGTTGATGATTTATTAACCTTACTTATTCCAGGATAAAATATTTTTACTAGGGCAATATAAGAAAAAAAGGTGGTTTTTATGGGTAGAAATAATAACTTTAAAGGTGATAAAAAGAATATGAGAGCAATAGGGCATTACACTAAAAATGCTGTAGAGAACTTTGAAGAAAATATTATAACTCAAACAAATTTTTTGGAAAAGGTAAAAGAAAACACTAAAAAAGAAAATTAAATACATTAAAGCAAAAAAGAGAATGAAAAAATTTTTATTCTCTTTTTTAGATGTGGAAATTATTATAAATTTATTAAATAAGAATTATAGTAAAATAATTTTTTTTTATGTTACTATGATGTAATATCCATTTACATTAAATTATAGAGGATATCAATAAAAATAAAATTTTCTATTAAAAAATTAATGAGATAAGTAAGGTTACATCATTCTATATCTTTTTATTTTAAAATTGAGACTTTTAATGCTTATCGTATTCTGGGGTTGTCATTCTCCTTATAAATTCATTCATATCATAAAAGTCACTCATATAAACTCTTGGAATTGAAAACAAATCAGAATTACCAGATGCCCAGCCGCTATTGGTAGAAAAACCCATTTTATATCCTGTCTCTACTGCAATGTCCTTTGTATCATCTGTATAGGAGCCATAAGGATAAGCTATATAATCAACACTTTTATTTAGTAAACTACCTAAGTGTTTTTTTGATTCTTCTAACTCTTCCTTTTGCTTTTCACGAGATATGTTAGCTAAATTTAAATGATTTACAGTATGACTTTCTATAGTAATTTTATTTTTTTCTAGTTCCTTTAATTGATTTTCTGTTAAGAAATTTGGATTATTAATAAAATCTGAAACCATAAATATTGTTGCATCAAAATCAAACTCATTAATTATTGGCATAGCATTTGTATAATTATCTACATATCCATCATCTAAAGTTATGACTACAGATTTTTCAGGAACAGGAGTGTTAAATTTTATATAATTATATAGTTCCTCCAGTGTTAATGAGGTGTAGTTATTATCTTTCAACCATTGAATTTGACTTCTAAAAAGTTCAGGGTTCATCATAAGTTCATTTTCACCATTTTTTTGTATAGAGTGATAATAAAGGATAGGAACTCCTACTGAATTATCTTTAAGAGATAAACCTTCAAATTTATTGCTTTTAATATCATCATTTTTACTTTCTAAAGTATCTTCTTTATCTATGCATATTTTTTCATCTTCATTAATTGAAGTATGTATATCTTCTGCAGAAGTTTTGTCTTTAAGATAAAATCCTGTTACTGATAAAAAGGCTATAACAGTAATAATTAATAAGGTGAAAAAATTTTTCTTAGTTTTCATCTTTACCTCCATACTTATCTATATATTTATATCACCGAGAAATTTTAAATCAATTTTGTAGCGGGGAACAGTGTTCGCCATATCCATTAGTTTATTACTAATCAAAAGCTTTAATTTAAATAAATTTTAGGAATGCTATTTATTTTCTAACCTTAAAATGTGTTGTAAATGATTTTTTTATAATATGATTATTTCAACTTGTTATGATAAAAACATTATAGCATATTAATTATTTTTATGGATTATCATTTTGATTAAATATGGAATTTTTTATTAAATTTTAAAGGATTACCACAATAGCTTAACGAATTTTATTTAAATATATGTATTGAGATGTTTTAAAATTCTCAGTGGAGACTACAAAATCTAAAATCATAGTTTTAGGAGGAAAATGTTATGACAACAGAACCTATAATATCCGTTAAGGATTTGAAAAAAAGTTATGGAAGTAAAGAAGTTTTGAAGGGAGTAAGCTTAGATGTATATCCTGGACAGCTTATTGGGTATATTGGACCTAATGGTGCAGGAAAGAGTACTACCATCAAAACTTTTCTTGGAATTATAGAAGATTATGAAGGCGAAATAAAAATATTTGGTGAGGATATTTCATCAGATAATAAGGAATATAAAAGAAGAATAGGCTATGTACCAGAAGTGGGAGAAATATATGATAATCTTACTGCTAAAGAATATTTAACTTTTATTGGAGAATTATATGGATTAGATTATGAATTAGCAGATAAAAGGGCAAGTAAACTTGTAGAGATTTTTGGTATACATAGTAATTATAATAACAGGATTTCATCCTTTTCAAAAGGAATGAGACAAAAGGTTATGATAATCAGTAGCCTTTTACACGATCCAGATATTTTATTTTTAGATGAGCCATTAAGTGGACTTGATGCAAATAGTGTTATTGTAATGAAAGAAATATTATCACAACTAATAAAAGAAGGAAAAACTATATTTTATTCATCACATATCATGGATGTAGTTGAAAAAATAAGTAATAGAATTATTGTGATTAATAATGGGGAAGTAGTGGCAGATGGTTCTTTTGAAGAATTAAAGAGACAAAGTGAAGAAGGGTCTTTAGAAAGAATATTTAACGATTTAACAGGATTCAATTCTCAAGAACAATTAGCAAAAGACTTTATTGCTACACTTAAGGAGGTTTAATAAATGAATGAACCTTTTCAATTAAAAATAATAGATAAGTTCAGTGGGGTGTTTAAAAAATTAGGATACGATTATGATGTTGTTAGAAAAATACTTAAAATCAAACTTATTATGGATAAGAGAAATGTTCCAACTGTAATGCAAAATCAAAATAAGAAAGAAAAAAAAGATGGCAACAATTTTAAATCACAAATGATAATGTATTTATTATTTGGACTTTTCACAGGGCTTATTTTAATTGCAGATATACCATTGTATATTTCTATGAATATGATTTTAGGAATAACTATATTCATAATTGCATTAAGTATGATGAGTGACTTTTCTTCAGTTTTACTAGATATAAAAGATAAAAATATACTTTTACCAAAGCCAATTAAAAGCAAAGATTTAAATTTGGCAAAGGTTCTACATATAACTATTTACTTAATCACTTTAAGTATTTGTTTTACAGGAGTAACTATGGTTATAGGAACAATTAAGCATGGAATATTCTTTTTATTAATTTTTATTTTAATTATGCCACTTTTAGTTGGATTTATAATATTTCTTACATCTTTAATGTATTTATTAATTTTACATTTTTATGATGGAGAAAAACTAAAGGATATAATTAATTATTGTCAAATAATATTAACTACTGTTATGGTTATTTTTTATCAATTATCTGGAAGAGTTTTTGATTTTGTAGAAATCATTAATTTAGATTATAATCCAAAGCTTTGGCATTATATTTTGCCATCAATGTGGTTTTCTGCTCCATTTGAACTTTTTTTAGGCAAAAATAGCAACTCCAGTTTTACTATTTTTACTATATTATTAGTAGTTATATCTGTTATATCACTGATTTTGTATCTAAAAGTTATTTCACCATACTTTGAAAAGAATCTTCAAAAATTGAATAACAATTCTTCAAAGAAAGCATCTTTAAGAAAAGGAAAAAGACAAAGAGCTTTAGTGAATATATTATGCAGAGACAAAATTGAGAGAGCCTTTTTAAATTTTGATTTAAATATGCTAAATAGTGAAAGAAAAATAAAGCTTACAATTTATCCTAATATAGCTTTAGGACTAATATTACCAATTTCATTATTAGCAACTCAAATTTTAAAAAAAGAATCTTTTAATGAACTTATAGAAGCTGGAAAAAGTAGTAAAGTATATTTATATGTATATATAACTATAGGATTGCTAAGTACTATAATTTCATTGATGTGGTTTAGTGAAAAATATGAGGGAGCATGGATTTATAAAGTGGCACCAATAAAATCACCAAAGCCAATAATTAAGGGAATATTTAAAGCTATAATCCTAAAATATATATTACCTTTATTTGTGGTTATTACAGTAGTATTTGCATTAATTCTTGGAGTTAATATTATCCCTCATATGATTATAGCTTTTATAAATTATATTTTAATTATGATTGTAGTCTATAAATGTGATGAAAAACTTCAAATGCCTTTTAGTGAAAAGAGCCAAACAGTTGGCAGCGGCAAAAACTTTTTAACTTTAGTTATTGTTATGGCAATTACAGCAGTATTAGCATTTATTCATTATAAAGCATCTTCAGTAAATTATGGCATTATGATTTATACCATAACAATCATTGCAATAACATATTTATTAGGTAAAAATGCAGTTAATGTAAAATGGAATTATATAAAAAATAATCAAATAAAAGATTTATAAATAAATAATTAAAAATAGTAAAAGCATCAGAAATTCCTGATGCTTTTATTATTTAAAATTAAATTTTACTCCTATTTATAAAAATAAAAAAAAGACTTTTAATATAATTCTTATTTTATTGAGAATTATATTAAAAGTCTTGCAACCAATTTATTGGTATATAATACCAGAATAGAAAAGCCTAATCGGATATGTCGGTATTATATTTGCTACTATTTCCTCTTAATATAGAGAATTGCATATTCAATTTAAGTTAATGATATAGTATGTACCAAAACATGTCAAGGGAGATTTAAAATATTTTACAAAAGAATATAATATTACCAAGCTATATTTGTAATTTAATCTTCTATAAAATAAGAAATGTTTTTTGTGTTTAGTATCTTAAACTTAAGATTATCTTAAGACTATCTTTAGTCATCCTAAAGATTATCAATGTATTATTAGTACTAGAAAGGAGGAGAGCTATATATTTTAGGTGTTATAATATCTGTTTTATAAAATATATTTATTCCCACAATTATTAAAAAGCTATATTTAAAAACACTTAATTAAATAAATCACTTAAATGTTATAATATTTCCATAATTACTAATAATACAAAAAATACAGTTAGCTTTTAATATTGAGGAGGAAAAATTATGGCATATAAAATTTTAATTGCTGATGATGATGAAGATATATTAGAGATACTTGAGCTTTATCTTGAGAAAGATGGATTTGAAGTAGTTAAAGCAATAAATGGGCAAAAGGCGTTGGAAATTATAGAAAAGGGTAAAATGGATATGGCAATTATAGATGTAATGATGCCTATAATAGATGGATTTAAATTAATTAAGAAAATAAGAGAAGAGCATAATCTTCCTGTTATTATTCTTTCAGCTAAAAATCAAGATACAGATAAAATATTAGGACTAGGATTAGGAGCAGATGATTATATTGTAAAGCCATTTAATCCTTTAGAAGTGGTAGCAAGGGTAGAAGCTCAGCTTAGAAGATTTTATAATTTAAATTCTGATAATAAAACTGTACAGAAGATAATAAAAATTGGAGAGATAGAGCTTGACACATTTAGTAATACTCTTAAGAAAAGAGATAATGAAGTAATGTTAACATCAGTGGAATATAAAATAATAAAACTTTTAATGGAAAATGGGGGAAGAGTATTCACTAAGAAGGAAATATTTGAAACTGTTTGGGAGGACTATTTTATGGGAGATGATAACACTATAATGGTTCACATAAGCAATTTAAGAGAAAAAATTGAAGATGATTCAAGGAAACCTATATATTTAAAGACTGTAAGAGGGCTTGGGTATAAGTTTGAAAAGAAGGTAATAAGCAATGAGGAATAAGAATAAAAAAATATTTACTTCTCTTATTATAAATTATAGTGTATGTGTATTTATTCTTACAGTGCTGTTTATTGCAATTGCAGGGGTTTTATCATGGCGATTAGAAAAAGTTATTGGCAGTGTAGAAGAAATTTCTAGTGCTAATTTAACTATATTTTACAATATGTTAATAAAAGCTGGCATACTTCTTTTATTAACATTTATAATAAACGTTCTTCTTTTTAGTTTGTGGACATCAAAAAAAATAAACAAGCCATTGAGAAAGATAACTGAGGGAATGAGCAAAATGAGTGAGGGAAATTATGATACAAAAATTGAATTTTATGCAGAAAGAGAATTTGCAGTAATAAGAGATACCTTTAATTTTATGGCAGAAAAATTAAAAGCTATGGAAACAGAGAAAAAAGAATTTGAGGATAGAAAAACCAGAATGCTGGTAGACTTATCTCATGATATAAAAACACCAATAACTACTATTCAAGGATATTCTAAGGCGCTAAGCGAAGGTATTATTGAAGATGAAGAGAAAAAGTTAAGATATTATAATACTATTTTTAATAAAGCTTGTAGAGTAAGTGAACTTACTGATGATCTCTTTGAATTTGTTAAATTGGAAAGTGTTGATTATAAACTTTTAATAACAAAAACTGATTATGTAGAATTTGTACGGAAAATTATAGTAGATCACTACGAAGAAATTGAAGAAAAGGGATTTGAATTGGACTTAAGATTTCCTGAAAAAGAAATTTTATTAGGTTTTGATACTAAGCTTATATCTAGGGCAATATCAAATATAATTGAGAATGCATTAAAATATAATCCTAATGGTGTAAAGTTGCGAATCGAAATAATTGAAGAATATGACAAAGTTATACTTGAAATTGGAGACAATGGAATAGGTATACCAGAGAATATTAAAAATAGAATTTTTGATGCCTTTGTTAGAGGAGAAGAATCAAGAAAGGATGATGGAGGAAGTGGTCTTGGTCTAGCAATATCAAAAATGATAATTGAAAGGCATGGAGGTAAGTTAATACTTAAAGATCATGTTACAGAAGAAAAAAGTGTTTTTTCAATAATTTTAAATAAATAGAGATGTGAATTGGAGGTTGTGATGAATACAATAAAGAATAAATTTATAGATTTGTTCAAAAAGTTAAAGTATAAAATAAAAAATATTAAACCACTAAGTGATGGGTGGAGAGGTGCATCCATTGGCTTAATTATTATAACCTTATTTTTGTATATAATACAGAGTTATTATTTATTTGTATCACATGGTTTTTGGGACTTTATTAAAGGAGCATTTATACTTTTATTAGCAATATTATTAATAGGAAGTATAATTTCTATTTTAATTCATTATATAAAAAAGGTGACTAGTGGCTATATTCTAGTTTTTATTAGTTCATTTATTTTGATTTTCATAAGTTTTCTTGTACCTATTCAAGTTAATGTTATAGCTACAATGTTGACAATAATAAGTTTTTCTTTATTAGGAGCTTTAATATATAAATTTACAAAAGGGAGTTATAAAAATGTAAGTAGGCTAAAAAAGATTTCAACTATAGCTTTATCACTAGGTATCATAGTGTCTATAACCTTAGGAGGATACTGGATAGTTAATGATGGGAATAACAGAGATTTAAATGCTATAAAAGAAAATATAAATGAAAATAAAAGAGAGAGAAAATATAGTACAAGTATTCAAGACCCTTCTTTAGATGGACCTTATAAAGTAAAAAAGTTATCCTATGGCAGTAAGAAAAGTTATCGTAAAGAATTTAATGAAAAGAATTCTATAATTACTAATCCTGTTGATGGGTCAGTATTTTTTCAAAAATCATTATCAAAATGGTCATCTTCGAGAAGAAAATTTTTAGGTTTTGGACCAGAGAACATGCCTCTTAATGGCCTAGTTTGGTATCCAGAGGGGGAAGGAGTTTTTCCTTTAGTTGTAATTACACACGGAAATCATATAATGACTGACTACTCAGACCCAGGATATGAATATTTAGGACAACTTTTAGCAAGCCGTGGATACATTGTAGCTTCAATAGATGAGAATTTTTTAAATTCTTCTCCATATGATGATAAATTTATTTTTAGTGTTTTAGAAGGTGAAAATCCTGTGAGAGGATTCTTGATGTTAGAACATCTTAAGCTTTGGAGACAATGGAACAAAGATGCAGAAAATTATTTTTACAATAAGGTAGATATGAATAATATTGCACTTATAGGTCATTCAAGAGGTGGAGAAGCAATAACTATTGCTACAGCTTTTAATAAATTGAAGTCTTATCCTGAAGATGGCAATGTGAAATTTGATTATAATTTTAATATACGTTCAATTATTGCTATTGCATCAACGGACAAACAATATAAACCTTCAGGAAATCCTCTTCCTTTAAAAGATGTTAATTATTTAGCTTTACATGGAGCGCATGATATGGACGTAAGTTCTTTCAGTAGTTCAGATCAATATAATAGAATAGATTTTACTGATGGTAGTGATTATTTTAAGTCTTCTATTTATATATATGGAGCAAATCACGGTCAGTTTAACAGTAGTTGGGGAAGGAAAGATGCTGCTGGTTTAGCCAACAGATTTTATAATACTAAACAGCTTATAAGTGAAGAAGAGCAGCAGAAAATATCAAAGGTATTGATATCCTCCTTTTTAGAAACCACTTTAAAGAATAGTAAGGAGTATAGAGAAGTATTTAAGGATATAGAATATGCTAGAAAATGGCTTCCAGATACTTTATATATAAATAATTACTTTGATTCAGATACTAAAATAATTTGTTCATATAATGATGATATAGATGTAAATAGTACTACCATTGATGGAGGAAAGATAACTGGAGAAAATTTAAGTCAATGGAAAGAGGAAAAAGTTAAATTAAAATATGCTGAAGGAGAGTATAGTGCAGTTCGTTTGGGATGGGACATAAATAAGAATCCTAATATTGCTATGTATAATATAATATTACCTAATAAAGATTTAAATATTAAAGGCAATAGTAAAATAGTATTTTCTTTAGCTGATGGGGATGAGGATAAAAATGATGAGGATAAAAATTTATTAATAGATTTAACAATAAAAGTTGAGGATATGAATGGAAATAAATCAAGTCTTCCACTAAGTCATTTTTCTTATTTATCACCAATGATTCAAAGTAAAATATTAAAGGCACCATTTAGTAGTTTTTTACCAATAAAAGAGCCTGTTTTTAAAAGTTTTCAGTTCAATTTAGAAGATTTTAAAAAGGCTAATACAAATTTTAATCCAGAAAAATTATCAAAAATAAGTTTTCAATTTGATAAAACTGAAAGAGGTACAGTATTATTAAATGATGTAGGAATTAGATATGGTGTTCCATAATAAAATAGCCAATTGAATATGAAGTTACTTTATGAAAAAATTGCTATAGTATTCCAAAATTTTAAGCAGTATGCAGTAACTCTTAAGGAAAATATTACTTTGGATCTACTGATGAAGGAGATAATTTTAAGGTGGAAGAAGAACTTAAAAAAGTTAATCTTAGTAATATTAAAGAAAGTTTACATGATGGAATAGATACATTACTTTCAAAAGAATTTTGGGGAACGGATTTGTCAATTGGACAATGGCAAAGGATAGCTATTGCAAGAGCTAATTATAAGGATGCTTCACTAATTGTTTTTGATGAACCTACTGCTTCACTAGATCCATTACAAGAAATAGACATAATGAGAAGTTTTATTGAAACTACAAAAAATAAAATTAGAATACTTGTAACTCATAGAATTGGAGCAGCAAGACTTGCTGATAGAATTATCACTATGAAAGATGGTAAAATAATTGAAGTAGGTACACATGATGAACTTATTAGTATAGAGGGAGAATATGCTAATCTATACAATAGTCAGAAGCAGTGGTACATTAGTTAATAAAAAAGTTATAGCCATATGATTTATAGAGGCTTTTTAAGATTTCTTATTTAATAAATTGTTTTTATATAATAATTTATTAAATAAGAAATTTTTTATTTACAATATTTTAAAATATTGTAAATAAAAATTTTCTTCAATTATACTTTTAAATTAGTTATTTAAATATGTAACTGTAGTAACTGTGCATAATGTATTGTAAATATTATACGATAATATTAGGTATAGATAAAATATTAATGGAAAAATGTAATTATGACATATGTTCTTTGTAAATTGAATAATACGGTATTAAATATTTGTCACAGGTGATAGTATTAATATTTTCATGAATATCTTGAATATTAATATCATAAATGATATTCTTTTAATATCCCCTCATGGGGGATATTAAAAGGGGATGATATAATGAGTTACTTAAGAAAAAATAGAGAAAATATTATTATTATTTTTACTTTGGCAATACCTGTAATAATTGAAAACATTCTTCAAACATTTCTAGGAACTGTAGATACTTATTTTGCAGGTAAAATTAATGATAATGCAATTGCTGCAATTAGTGTTACTAATTTAATAATTAATTTATTCATTGCACTTTTTACTGCCATAAGTATAGGTACAAGTGTAATTGTTTCAAGAAATTTTGGAAAAGGCGATTTTAATAAGACTAATTTAGCTATAAAACAATCAAATATATTAGGGATATTTCTAGGACTAATAGTTGGGATAATTAATCTAATATTTTGTAGACCTATATTAATGATTTCAGGAGCATCAGAGCAGATATTAAGCTATGCAGCTCCATATTATATTGTTGTTGCAGTACCATCAATATTTCTTTGTCTATCTCTTATCTTATCAAGCTGTTTAAGAGCAACCAGTAATACTAAAATTCCAATGATAGCAACTGGAGCTGCAAATATAATAAATATAATTTTAAATTCAACATTTATAAATTTAGGATTAGGCATTATTGGATTAGGGTTAGCAACAACAATTTCTCGTATAGCAAACGTTATAATACTTTTAATAGCAATTAAAAAAAATAAAAATGGTATTAAACTTGATTTGAGAAATCTACAAATTGAAAAAAATACATTTAATTCTATTATAAAAATTGGTGCTCCAGCAGGAATTGAAAAATTAATTATGAGATTAGGTCAATTATTATATAATAGTATGATTATTTCTATTGGAGTATCAGCATATGTAGCTCACAATGTGGCTGGAAATATTGAAAGTTATTCTTATATACCTGCTATGGGATTTGGCGTTGCTACTGCAACACTTGTGGGAATAAGTTTAGGTGAAAATAATACTAATAAAGCTGAAAATATAGTTTTTTTATCTGATTTTATAACAACTATTTTTATGGTTGGTATAGGAGTTATATTTTTCATATTTGCACCTCAGCTTGTAAGTATTTTTACAGACACAAAAGAAGTACAAGAAATGGTTGTAAAAGTATTGAGATTAATTGCACTATTTCAACCATTTGCAGCTATTACACAAATATTCAGCAGTGCATTACAAGGAGCTGGAGACACAAAATTTCCAATGTATACAACACTAATAGGAATTTGGGTTGTAAGAGTAGGTGGAGGATATTTACTTGGAGTAATATTAGGGTTGGGATTATTTGGTGTATGGCTTGGATATGCTTTAGATATTACAATTAGGGGTATTTTTTTATTAAAACGTTTCTTAAATGGAAAGTGGCAGGAAATCATTATATAATTAATATAAAAAATAAAAGGAGATAATTATATGAGTGATAAGCATTTGCATACACATACCAATACTAAAGCTGTAGTTAATAGACTTTCAAGGGCAATTGGACATTTGGAATCTGTAAAAAGAATGGTTGAGGAAGGTAGAGATTGTAGTGAAGTTTTAATACAGGTATCTGCTGTAAAATCTGCAATAAATAATATTGGGAAAATAATTTTACAAGACCATATTGAGAATTGTGTTGTTGATGCAGTAGAAACTGGTGATAAGAAAGTTCTTGAAGATTTAAATGATGCAATAGATAAATTTATGAAATAAATATAATTTATATAAAATAATAGTAATTATTAGTAAAATACCGTATTATTTAAGAGTAAATATACGGTATTTTTATGATTATATTTATAAAATAATTTTAGGCTACATTATTTTATATAATCTACGTATAAACCCAGTGAAATGCAGAATTACATAAGAATATACAAAGAAGATAATGGGGAGGAGATAAAATGATTTTTGACAAATCAAAAAGATTTAAAAATATAATAGTATCAGTTGAAAATGGAAGTTGTGAGAATTTTATTAATCAGAAATTTTCTATAAAAAAAGAAGTAAAGGACACATTTATTTCTTTATGTAAAAGGTTAAATAATGGGAAAGAAATCTTAGGCAAGATAGTTAATAATATATTGAATGCAGTTATGCAGGTTAGTAATTTCGATTTAAGATTAAAGTTTTATGGAGAAAAAATAAATACTGTGAGCCAAAAAATTAATGATATGATAGAAGAACTTCATATAGCTTCTCAGACCACAGTAACTTCAACAGAGGAAATAGCTTCAGCTAATGCAGAATTGGTAAATTTAATGGAGGAAATATCAAATAGAGCTGAATTTATGAGTGAAAATTTTAAAAGCAGTGAGGATATGGTTAATAAAATTGAATTATCAATGGATAATGCTGTTAACTTTTCAGAAAATATGAAAGGGGATTTGAACAATTTACTTGAAACTTTAAGCAAAATTAAAGAAATAGTTGCTGCCATTAATAATATATCTGATCAAACAAACCTATTAGCACTTAACGCTTCCATTGAGGCAGCTAGAGCTGGTGAAATGGGAAAAGGGTTTTCTGTTGTAGCTGAAGAAATTAGACAACTTTCAAGCAATACAAAAGGACTTATTGGAAATATGGATAATTTGCTTATTGAAATTGGTGAAGCATCTAAAAAAAGTAGTAATAGTGTAAATGACACAGTAAATTCATTGCATGAAATTGATTCTGCAGTAAAATCTATTGTGAAATCTACAACTTCAAATAATGAAGCAATTCAAGAAATAACTTTAAATTTATTTAATATAAAATCTGCTACTGAGGAGATAAGTGCCACTATGGAGCAAGAGGCTTCATCAGTAAATATTATTGGAAATAAAATAGAAGACTTATGTCAATATTCAGAAGAATTAAAGGAAACTAGTAGTAACATAGGTGAACTTTCTGGAGAATTAAAAGTAGTAGAAGGGATACTAGATGAAACAGCTAAAATAGGTGGAAATCTTATTTTGGATAAATTTTATACAATTCCTAATGAAATTTTCATAGAATTAATGAATAATGCTATTGATAAACATAAATCTTGGGTTATTAGTTTGAAACACATAGTAGAAAATATGAAAGTACTACCACTTCAAACTGATTATCATAAATGTGGATTTGGTCACTTTTATTACTCCTTAAAACCTAAACATGAAACAATTATTAAATTATGGGATCAAGTTGAAGAATATCATACTAGATTTCATAAAATAGGAGATAAAGTTTTTGAAAGCATACATAATGGAGAAAAAAATGAAGCTGAGATGCTTTTAAAAGAGGCAGAAGAGCTTTCTTCAACATTGATAGAAACATTTGTTAATATGATTTCTATTAGCAAAAATTTAAGTGAAAAAGGTGAAACTGTATTTTAAAATAAACACTGAGTTTAATGGGATAGTATAGAATAAAAGGATGATAGATTGTAACTTAAAAGAACTGTATTTAAATTTATATACAGTTCTATTTAAAAATATGTTTTTAAAAAAGTATAAACCAATATATTGGAAATTATTATATAGAGCTTTTTATTAACATTGAAGTACACCATTCATTTGTTTGGGTTTTATTAATAAGAGTATATCCATATTTGCTTACTTCATTTATAACCAAATCAAAGGTCCACTCTACAAGACCAGATATTAATAATTTTCCACCTTTTTTTATATGAGAATCTATAAACTTCATAAACATTTGCGTTTCTTCCCCGCCAATATTTATAAATATATAATCATATTTATCCTCTAGAGTAATTTCATTGTTTAATGCATCACCAACTAAAACATTTATATTTTCTAATGAGTTTAAAGAAGCATTTAAATTTATCTCTTCCCTTACATCTCTTATATCTATAGCAGTTACTTCTGCAGCATTTTTAATGGCTGAAGCTATTGATAATATACCAGAACCTGTACCAATATCTAATACAGTTTTGTTTGTAAAATCTTCTTCTAATATAAAGCGAAGACAATCTTGAGTTGTTTCATGAAGTCCTGTTCCAAAAGCACCTTGTGGAATAAAATTTATTTTATTTTTTTCTTCTACAATATAATCTGGAGAGGCAATTATCCATCCATTATTTAAATCTATAGGATCTATATTTTCATTAAACTCAATATTTTCAATTTCAGATATAGATATATTTGAAAGATTAAGAGTGTTTTCTACAATATCCTTTTGTCTCTTAGCTTCATTGTAATCTTCACTTTCTACAACTATATTAAAATTTATTTTTTCATTTTTATTTTCATAATATCCATATCCGTAATCAGTAGTTGTTATAGTTATTGGAGATTCATAAAATACATTATATATATCTACAATGTATAATTTTTCTGCTGCTTCTTCCGCTTTTGAAAGAGGGTAATCAAAAGTAAGTTTATACATAAAGTGTTCCTCCTTTTTTATTTATCTTTAGTATTGACATTATTCAAAAAAAGTTTAATTACACTTAAAGTAATTTACAAGGTTAAAATTATATCATAAAATTTATTTTATATAAAGGTAAAAAATTTTAATGATATATTTTGCTAAAATATAGTTATAAATTATTATGAAAGTATCTATGAGTTAATTAAATAGAGATTTCACTATAAATAAAAGGATTTAATGTTTCATTGTCGAAATTTTATAAAGGTTTAAACTTTTTAGGAGGGTGTTAGTATGGCTTTAAAAAATATTGCCTTTGTAGGCGGAACTTTAATTGATGGTACTGGTAAAGAACCAATAAAAGACTCTTTAGTTTTAGTAAAAGAAGGAAAGATTCAGTATGCTGGGAAAAACACCAAAGAAATTTCTTCAGATTATGAAACTATTGATATAAGTGAAAAGGTTATCATGCCTGGGCTTATAGATACTCATGTACATTTTGGAGGTGCACTAGGTTCATCAGATTTAGATTGGGTTTTAGAACCAGTTCTTCAAAAATCTATAGTTGCAGTATCACAGGCAGAAGCATGTTTAAATCATGGTTTTACAACTACAGGAGATATATCTCGTAATGGAACCTACCTAAGAGATATGATAAATAGAGGAATTGTAAAGGGACCTAGAGTAATAACTTGTGGATTAGGATTTTCAAGAACTTGTGGACATGGGGATACTCATGGATTACCATTAGATTATGTTAAAGAATCTCATCCATGGGCAGTATGTGCTGATGGAAAAGATGAATTAAGAAAAGCAGTTCGTGAAATACTAAGAACTGGTCCTGATATGTTAAAAATATGGGCAACAGGTGGTGGAGTTTGGAGATTAGATAGTAAAACTCATCAACATTACAGTTTTGAAGAAATATCTGTAGTAGTTGAAGAAGCTAATTATGTAGGATTACCTGTAAGAGCTCACTGTGAATCATTAGAAGGGGCAATAGATTGCATAAAAGCAGGAGTACATAGTATAGAACATGGACAAGAGCTTAATGATGAATGTTTAAAAATGATGAAAGAAAAAGATATAAGCTTAGTTCCTACTATGAAATTTTTCTATGAATGGTTTACAGAATATGAACCACCATATAGACCAATTTTAGATGAATTCCCTGGTGAAACAATGGCAGAAAAAGAATTAAATCGTACTATTGCTAACTTTAAATCAGCTAAAGATGCAGGAATACGTATAGCTGTAGGATCAGACTCTTTCTGTAGTAACCTTACTCCATATGGAGCATATAGTTTAAAAGAAATATACGCAGTACATGATGCTGGTCTTTCACCAATGGAAACTATAGTAGCAGCAACAAAATCTGGTGCTGAAGTGTTAAAAGTAGATAAGATAACAGGTACCCTAGAAGAAGGAAAATCAGCAGATATAGTTGTACTTTGCAAAAATCCTTTAGAGAATGTTAGAAATATTGCCCTAGAAAACATGAGTATAATCATGAAAGAAGGACAATTTGTAAAAGAAAAATAGGTATAAAGAAACTAGCAATTTTATGTTGCTAGTTTTTTTCAACCCTGGGGAACAGTAGTGAAACCCGTCAGGGTTCCCCTGGGGTGCAGTATAGTTTAGAACTAATACCAGTGACATTATACCAAATTTATGGAGATAAGTTATATAACTGAACTAAATTATCATCCAATGCCATACATGCACTGCTATATCATACTGCACCACAGGGGTTAAGTAGAAAATATTTATAAATTTTAAATTTGTAATTATTCTAAATCTCCTTTGAATTTATAATTTTTTTATAAACTTCAGGGATGAAAATTTGTAAATTCTCAGCATTATCTAAGAAATATCAATAATTCTCCATTGTAAAAAGAAGTTTACGAGTTTTTGTAAATAGATGAATTTTTGACATAAATAATAACTAAAGTTATAATATTATTAGCATATGCTAATAACTAATGAGGTGATTAAAATGTCAAAATGTGATAGTTGTTCTAGCAAATCTAGTTGTAATTCTAAATCAACTTGTACTATTGAAAACAATCCTAATAATAAGATTAAAAATATAATTGCAGTTATGAGTGGTAAAGGTGGAGTAGGAAAATCAACTATGTCTACCATGATTGGTAAAGATTTAAATAAAAAAGGATATAAAGTTGGAATATTAGATGCTGATATTACAGGTCCAAGTATTCCAAGGCTTTTAAAAATAAAAAATGAAAAACTATTTGGAAATCAAGCTGGGATAATACCAGCAAAATCTAAAGAAGGAATATCTGTAATGTCTGTTAATCTTTTAATGGATGATGAAGAACAGCCAGCTATATTAAGAGGACCAGTTATATCTGCTACTGTTAAGCAGTTTTGGACTGATGTTTATTGGGGAGAATTAGATTTTCTTATAATAGATATGCCGCCAGGAACAGGGGATGTACCATTAACTGTTATGCAATCAATTCCTATTAGCGGAGTTGTTATAGTATCTACTCCACAGGACATGGTATCTATGATTGTAGCAAAATCATTAAACATGACTAGAAGTTTAAATATTCCTGTTATAGGTGTTATTGAAAACATGAGTTATTTATTATGTCCAAATTGTGATACAAAGATTAAACTTTTTGAAAATGAAAATTTGGATGAATATATTAAAAGAATGAATACAACATTACTTGGAGAGCTTCCTATGTGTAAAGATATAGCACAATTGTCAAGTGAAAAAGCAGAAAAATATAACAAAGGTATTGAAGAAACTATGGATAAGATATCAAATAAAATTATAAGTTATACAAATAATATGGGTTAGAACAATTTTTGCTAATTATTTTCTTTTATATGATATAAAGAGTAGTTAAGGAGATATTTAATGGCAAGACCAATAAAATTGAGAAAAGTTCAGTTTAAACCTAGGAAAACTTATTTTGTACCCTGTCCTAAAAAACATTGTCACTCTACATATAAAACAGATGAAATTAAATTGAAGTTTGAAGAAGTTGAAGCAATGCGCCTAAAGGACATAAGAGGACTTTCACAGGAAGATGCTGCAAAAGAGATGGAAGTGTCACGGCAAACTTTCCAAAATATAATTGATGAAGCGAGAAAAAAAGTTGCATTAGCAATTATCAATGGATACTCAATTGCTATAGAAGGAGGGAATTATACAAAACATATATGTAAGTTTAAATGTAATTCTTGTCATAGTGAGTATGAGTTAGCCTATGAGAAAACGAAAACAAATTGCATAAATTGTAATTCAGAGAAAATAATTTGTAAAAATAAAAATATATGCAATATGAAATGCAGCAAGGCATAAATAAGATAAAAGTCGTGACATTAAGTCACGACCTTTTCTATGTGGAAAGATTATTTATAGGATTGGTTTTAGTAAATAAATTTCTAATTTCACTGTAAGGTATTGCAATTTCAAATATTCCATAAGAGTATGGAGTAAACTCACCTGGTTGATAGTATAAAACTAATGAGTCTGGAGTTAAATAAAATTGTTGATTGTTAGTAATTCCTTGATAATCCTCAGTAAATGGAACATTTTCTCTTCTAGCTGTGTCAATAGCTATTTGGCTTAATCTTTCCCTAAAATTGGAGTTAACATTGAATAAATCCTCAAAGTCATATTCATCTCCAGTATTAGAATCTAGAATTAGCGAATTGTAAACTGTATTTTCATTTCCTTCAGTAGTGTTAGTATACAAATAGAAAAGTATACTTATCAATCCACTTCTTTGAAGAGAAAGAATATAAGAAGAGACAACTTCGGTGAAATCATTTTGTTGAGGAAGAAGAACAGCAGTGTTAAACATAGAGTTAATTCTTTCAACAATTGATCCATTAATAGAAGATTGTACATCTTCATTTTGCAATCCTTCAATATATGGATAATCTATACTGAAATTTGTCGGTGATATGCTGGCGTTTTTAATATTAGATGAAAGATCCATTGATTCTCTAAAGAATCCTCCTCCAAAGCATTGAAACATTTCAATTCTTCTTAAATCCATTCCGAAGAAAATCCATCTTCGTCCATTCCATCTAAAGCCAGAAATGCTTCTTCTATCTACATTAGTTAACCAAGCCCAAAACGGTGGACCAAATCTAGGCCATATAAATACAAATTGAAATATGCATGGTCTTATAGAATTTGGTGATACAGCTTTAGCTTGTGGACTAGTAGCAGACAACTTTTGAGGCGTGAAATTAGGAGGTGGACCAGAAGGACCCCCTAATTGTCCTCCACCACTAGGTGGGCCAGCAGGTGGTCTTCCTGGAGGTCCTCCAGCAGGTGGTCTTCCTGGAGGACCTCCTGTTGGTGGTCTGCCAGTTGATGGAGGCATCATTTGACGCTCTCTATCAGAACCAAAGGGTATAAAATCGAAATCTTCATTAGAAGATGATCTAAAATTGCTGTCATATGGATGACGAATAAACATACTATAATAACGCTCCCTGTTAGTACTATCATAATATAATATGTAATTAATTTGAAAAAAGTACCAAAATTAAATTATAAATAAAGGAATCATCAATGTAATTTTATCTTATAATTTTATAAATATAATTAAAAAAATGAAAATGAAGGAGATATATACAATATATAGAATATTTACTATAACAAAAGTGAATAGAATTTTTGATAAAATGCTTTAAGTAAATTTATTAGGAGGATTTATGGAAAAGTGTGAAAAAAAAGAAAACTGGATGTAATAGTGGTAATACTGCTTTTTATTATGAATAATATGATAATAGGAAATAGTTATTTTTCTCAAAATAGTAGATTAAAACTTACAGGTTATATTCAAATA
>NZ_JACSQB010000037.1 GCF_014836835.1 Clostridium faecium
AATATATCCAAAATAAATCAATACAAATTTACTTAAAGTTAATATAAAAGAAATAGTTTTTTTACCGAATATGCTTTGTGCCATTGTTATAATTATATAAGTTAATATAAATCCTACAGAAAAAATTCCAAAATTAAAACTATTTATAATTTCTAAAATATAATATACTACTAATATGAGTTCACTTAAAATTAAATAAATATCCATATTAAAATTAAACTCCTTATCTTTAAATCACTGTTGATTCTTCATTTTAAACACCTATATAACTACATTATAGAAAATTAGTATTATTTTAACAATAACCACATTATGATGACTTAGTTTAAAATTTGAGAAGTAAAAATTTTATACTTGATAATGATTTTCACTTGCATTTACTTTTTTTCTATGTTATTATAAATAAGAAAAGCAAATGATATAAAATCGTATATAAAATGGGTGTTCAAAAATTTATATTATAAGATTTTTTTAAATTTGCATGTCCATTAATTACATCCAAATCTTCTAAATATACACTAAAGGGAAGCATAAAAATATGCTTCCCTTTAGTATATAGTTTTTATTAAAACACGAAAAAATTGAGGTTGATATGCAATGTATCAACCTCAATTTTTAATTTCTTAATATATTACTTAGAATAATACTCTATAACTAATTGCTCAGTTATTTGTATTGGAACCTCACTTCTATCAGGTATTCTTAATAATTTACCAGAAAAACCTTCCATATCCTTTTCTAAATATGGTAAATGTCCTATTAAAGTAGATTCAAAATTTTCCTTAAACATCTCATTTTTTCTTGATCCTTCTTTTAAAGTAATTACATCTCCTACTTCAATTCTATAAGAAGGTATATCTACTTTTTTTCCATTTACTAAAAAGTGACCATGGTTAACCATTTGTCTAGCTTGACGAATAGAGTTTGCAAATCCTAATCTATACACTATGTTGTCTAGTCTGCATTCTAGCATTTTTATAAGTGCTTCTCCTGGAATTTCTTTATTTCTCTTAGCATCTTTAATAGCTTTTTTAGCATATCTACTAAATTGCTTTTCAAGTACTCCATAGTAAGCTCTTAATCTTTGTTTCTCTAAAAGTTGAACACCATAATCTGATAATTTTTTATCAGCTCTGGAAGTTCCTCTCACTGCTCTTTCCATTGCTTTAGGATGACCTACAACATTTAGTCCTAATCTCCTACATAATTTAAAGCGTGGTCCCATCATTTTTGCCATATAAATTTACCTCCAATTTTTTGGTTTGCCGCGGTATAATTTAAATGCCAAATACATTATACAATAACAAAGCTCATTTGAAAATAGTTTTCAATAACAAATATATTTTTTTATATAACTTTTTTTATAAAACACTAGCAATTATAGTACTAGTAAAAAATTCATTAAAGAAATTGATTTTAATTAATCTAATTTCCACTATAATTGTCCATTGATTACATCTTATCTACTACTTCTAATCCAATTAATCCTAATCCATTTTTTAAAACTTGAAGTGTAGATTTAACTAAATTGATTCTAGCATTTTTTAATCCTTCATCTTCTGAGTTTGCAATGTTGTGAGCATTGTAAAATTTATTAAATGCCTTAGCTACTTCTATACAATATCTTGTAACTACAGAAGGCTGAAGTTTTTCTATGGCATTGTTTATTGCATTTTCAAAGCTAGCAAGTTCTTTAACTAATTCAAACTCTTCTTTAGAATTTAACTTACCATAGTCTACTTCTCCAGTTACTTCTTCTCCTACTTTTCTTAATATACTCTTACCTCTTGCATAAGTATATTGAACATATGGTCCTGTTTCACCTTCAAAGCTTAGCATTTCATCCCAGTTAAATACTATATCTCTTTCTCTTGAATTTTTTAGGTAAGTAAATACTATTGCACCAATACCTACTTTTTTAGCTACTTCTTCTTTATTTTCAAGATCTGGATTTTTTTCATTTATTATTTCTAAAGTTTTAGCTACTGCTTCATTTAATAAATCTTCAAGGAATACTACATCCCCTTTTCTTGTTGAAAGCTTTTTGTCAGCAAAACGTACTAATCCAAATTCAACATGGATACAGTCATCTGCCCAATCATGTCCCATAAGCTTAATTGTTGTAAATACTTGTTTAAAGTGAAGTGCCTGATCCTTAGCAACCACATATATATTTTTATAAAAATCATAAGTTTTCTTTCTATAAAATGCTGCTGCTAAATCACGAGTTGCATAAATTGTTGCTCCATCTGCTTTTTTAACTATACAAGGGGGCATATTATACTCATCAAGCATTACTACTTTAGCACCATTACTATCTGTAAGCAGGCCTTTTTCATCTATTTCATTTATAACAGCATCCATTTTATCTGTATAGAAACTTTCTCCAGCAAAGGAATCAAAGCTAACATTTAAAATTTTAAATAATTTATCAAATTCTTTTAAACTTAAATCTTTAAATCTAGTCCAAAGTTTAACTTCCTCTTCATTACCTTCTTCTAATAATCTAAAGTGCTTTCTTCCTTCATCCTCAAGTGCTGGATTTTTGTCTGCTTCTTCATGAAATTTAACATAAACTCTTAGCATTTCTTTTATTGGATCATTTTCAAGAGCTTCTTCATCTCCCCAATGATTATAAGCATAAATAAGTTTTCCAAATTGAGTTCCCCAATCTCCAAGATGGTTAATTCCTATGGCATTATATCCATGAAAATTGAATAATTTGTATAGTGAGTTTCCAAGCATTGTGGTAAATAAATGTCCAACGTGAAATGGCTTTGCAATATTAGCTGAACAGTACTCAACTATAACATTTTTACCTTCTCCATCTTTATTTGAACCATAATTTTCTTTTTCATTTAATATTTTTTCAATGATGTTTTTAGATAAACTTTCTTTATTTACAAAAAAGTTTAAATAGGGTCCAAAGGCTTCTACCTTTTCAAAATTTTCATCTGATATTTTTTCTTTTAATTCACTTGATATCATATTAGGAGCTTTTCTCATAGTTTTTGCTAAAGTAAAACAAGGAAAAGCAAAATCACCCATTTCTGATTTTGGTGGTATTTCTATTAATTTTTCTATATTTTCTTCATCAAGTTCTATATGTTTACTTAATAACTTAGCTATATAATTTTTATAATTCATTACTATACCTCCTGCAAATATATTAAATTATTATTCTCTAACAAAATTAAAATTATAACTGAATAATGAATATTTTATTTATTTTTTCATATAAAAAACCCGTCTCTAATATAAGAGACGGGTATAATATCCGCGGTACCACTCTAGTTGACAAAAAGTCCACTCAATATTTTAACGCTTTTAGCGACAAACCCTATACAAATAATATCTAAATTTTATAATTAAAATTTATTTTATTCTTTCAGGTCGCTTCTCCAAGGTTCTCTTCCTATCTAAATAATAGATGCTTTTATGTTGCCATTTCAGCTTCTTATTTTCTTACAGAGCTTACACCATTTCTCTGCTCGCTTTAAGTTTTATAAGAAAGTACTGTCCTCTTCATAGAATTTTAATATTAAATTATGTTATATATTATATCCAATTTTTAAGTTTTGTCAACAAAATACTTAAATTACTTATACATTTCTTCAACCATTTTTTGAATTTCTTCATTTTCTAGATACTCATCATAGTTCATATTTCTATCCATTACTCCTTTAGGAGTTATTTCAATTATTCTATTTGCAACTGTTTGTATAAACTGATGGTCATGAGAAGTAAATAATATAGTTCCACTAAAATTCATTAAGCCGTTATTAACTGCTGTTATAGACTCAAGATCTAAATGATTAGTAGGTTCATTTAAAATTAACACATTAGCAGAACTTAACATCATTTTAGATAACATACAGCGAACTTTTTCTCCTCCAGATAAAACAGAAGCTTCTTTTAGTGCCTCTTCACCGGAAAATAACATTCTTCCTAAAAATCCTCTTATAAAACTTTCAGATTTTTCTTCTGAAAACTGTCTTAACCAATCTACTAAGTTTAAATTACAGTCATTAAAATATTCAGAGTTATCCTGTGGAAAATAAGCTTGAGATGTAGTAATTCCCCATTTAAACTCTCCACTATCTGCTTCAATTTCTCCCATTAGTATTTTAAATAATGTAGTTTTAGCTATACCATCCCCTAAGAATGCTATTTTATCTCCTTTATTAACCATAAAGCTAACATTATCTAAAACTTTAACTCCATCTATGGTTTTGCTTAAATTTTTAACTTCTAATAAATCATTTCCTGCTTCTCTTTCTGGTTTAAATCCAACAAAAGGATATCTTCTTGAAGAAGGTCTAATATCTTCAAGTGTAAGTTTATCCAATTGTTTTTTTCTACTAGTAGCCTGCTTAGCTTTTGACGCATTAGAACTAAATCTAGCAATAAAAGATTGAAGTTCTTTAATTTTTTCTTCTTTCTTTTTATTTTGGTCTTTAGCCATTTGAAGTGCCAGTTGACTGGATTCATACCAAAAATCATAGTTTCCAACATAAAGTTGAATCTTCCCAAAATCTATATCAGCCATATGAGTACAAACTTTATTTAAAAAGTGTCTATCGTGTGAAACAACTATAACTGTTCCTTCAAAATCAAGAAGGAAATTTTCTAACCATGTAATAGATTTTACATCTAAGTGGTTAGTTGGCTCGTCCATTAATAGTATATCTGGTTTTCCGAAAAGTGTTTGAGCTAATAATACCTTAACTTTTTCTGATCCATTTAAATCTTTCATTAATTTATAATGTAAATCTTCATTTATTCCTAGTCCATTTAATAGTGTAGCTGCTTCACTTTCCGCTTCCCATCCATTAAGTTCTGCAAATTCACCTTCAAGTTCTGAAGCCCTTATACCATCTTCATCACTAAAATCTTCCTTAGCATATAAGGCCTCTTTTTCTTCCATAATTTCAATTAATCTTTGATGTCCCATAATAACAGTTTTTAAAACTTCCACTTCATCATAAGCAAAGTGGTCTTGTTTTAATACTGCTAATCTTTGCCCTGGGGTTATTGAAACTTCTCCTGTATTAGCCTCTAATTCTCCAGATAATATCTTTAAAAATGTAGATTTACCTGCTCCATTTGCCCCTATAACTCCATAACAATTTCCCTCAGTAAATTTTATGTTAACATCTTCAAATAATTTACGTCCACCGTATCTTAAGCTAACATTAGTTGCTTGTATCATATGTTCAACCTCCAATTATTATTTCAAAGTATATTGATACTATAAATTCATTTAATTTAGATTTCATCTTATGCAATTGAGAATTGACATTTTTCAATTCTCAATTAGCTAAATAAGACGCAAATCCTATTATATCATATAAAAAAATTTTTACATGATTATTTTAATTTTTTCTCCCAAGATTTCTTATTTTTTGATGATTTATGACTATCTTTTCTTTTGTTGTTTTTATTCTTATTTTTAAATTCTATGCATTTTTCTTTTTTCATAAATTGTTTTTCTTTAGGATTAATGACTTTTCCATAATATATGTCTTTTAAATCAATAGAAATTTTAAATTTCTTTTTATATTGAGAAATAGTATTTTCTTCTTTTTCTGTTACTATTGATATAGCTACTCCTCTTTCATTTCCTCTTCCACATCTTCCTACTCTATGTATGTAATCCATTGGATTTTCTGGCAAATCTAAATTTATAACATGAGTGACATCTTTAATATCAAGTCCTCTAGATGATAAATCAGAAGAAACTAATATATTTGATTTACCACTAATGAAAGCATCCATAGCTTTTTTTCTATCACTTTTAAAAGATGTACCATGGATGGATTGAGCTTTTAATTTATGATATCTAAGCTTCTCTGCCATAATTTCAATTTCATCACTTTTATTGATAAATACTATTGCCTTTTTAGGGTTTAAAGCTGCAACTAACTTTCTCACCATAATAATTTTATCTCTTCTGTCACAAAGAAAATATATGTGATCAATATTTTTATTTGCTATATTTTCAGCTTCACTTTTTATAATAATAGGTTTTTTCATAATTTCTTTTGAAAAATTAATAACTTCTTCTGTTAAGGTTGCTGAAAAACACAAAATCTGTCTTTCTCTTAAAGTAGTTTTAATTACAGCTTTTGTATTTTCTATATTGTTTATATCTAGAAGTTTATCACATTCATCTATAATTATGGTTTTTACTGTATGAGCAGAAATCTTTTTCATCTTTATTAATTCTAATATTCTTCCAGTAGATCCAACAATTATATGAGGTTTTTCTTTTAGCTTTTCTACTTGACGCTTAATATTTACATTTCCAATTATTACTGAAGAGGTTATATTATAATTACTATTTTTAGAAAGTGTATCTATTACCTTTTGTACCTGCACTGCTAATTCATGTGTAGGAGTTAATATTATAGCTTGATTTTCTCTTTTCAGTACATCAATTTTTTGAAAAAGAGGTAACAAATAAGCTAAAGTTTTCCCACTACCAGTTTCTGATTCTGCAACTACATCTTTATTTTCACATATATATGGTATAGATTTTTCTTGTATTTTTGTAGGTATTTTTATTTCTTGTGTTTTTAGCCCCTTGATTATATTTTCATTTATATTTAAATCACTAAAACTTTTCATATTCTTCTCTCCTTAAGCTTTTTCTGTAACTTTGTAAACTACATAAGTATACTAAAAAAATTGCTAAATTGAAATAATTTTTAATTTGAACTTTATATAAATAAGCTTTTAAGCTTTATAGAACATAAGTTTGATATTTAAAGCCTCTTATGATATAATTTCTCTAAGAAATGAGGTGGTTCTATGGCTGACGTTAAGAATAATAAACAAGTTGAAATATATGAATTTTTAAAAGAGCAACTATCAACAAAGGGTTATCCGCCTTCTGTCAGAGAAATATGTGAGGCGGTAAATTTAAAATCGACCTCTACGGTTCATGGGCATTTATCACGTCTTGAAAAAAAAGGACTTATAAGACGAGATCCTACTAAACCTAGAGCAATAGAACTTCTATTAGACTCTCCAATAAAAAAAGAGTTAATAGATATTCCTATAGTAGGTAAAATAACTGCTGGAGAACCTATACTTGCTCATGAAAGCATTGAAGATACTTTCTCTTTGCCAATAAATTTCATAAAAAACAAAAATGACCTTTTTATTTTAAAAGTTTCTGGAGAAAGCATGGTTGAAGCTGGAATATTCGATGGTGACTTAGCAATTATTGAAAAAACTTCTGTGGCTAATAACGGTGATATTGTAGTAGCTCTTATTGAAAATGAAGCTACAATTAAAACTTTTTACAAAGAAGATGGCTATATAAGACTTCAACCTGAAAATTCCTCAATGAATCCAATTTTAGTAAAAGATTGTACTATCCTTGGAAAACTTGCAGGATTATACAGAAAATATTAATAAAAGCGTGACATTTTGTCACGCTTTTATTATGAAAATATTTTTCCTAATGCAATTAATATTCCTGTTTTAGCGTGGTCAAAGGTCAATCCTCCTTGAAGATATGCTATAAATGGTTCTCTAATTGGCGCATCAGCAGATAATTCTATTGAAGAACCTTGAATAAATGCACCTGCAGCCATTATAACTTGGTCACTATATCCTGGCATATCCCATGGTTCACATTCAACAAAAGAATCTATTGGTGATCCTGCTTGAATTCCTTTGCAAAATTTTATTAATTTATCTTTATCATTAAACTTAATTGATTGAATTATATCGCTTCTTTCATCATCATACTTTGGAAGAACTTCAAAACCTGCCAATTCCATAATTCTAGCACAAAATATTGCTCCTTTAACAGCTTCTATAGCAATATGAGGTGCTAAAAATAATCCTTGGAATAGTGTTCTCATTATGCCAAAAGTAGAACCACATTCTCCTCCTATTCCTGGTATAGTTAATCTATAAGCAGCTTGATTTACATATTTTTCTTTTCCAGCTATATATCCTCCTGTTGGAGCTATACCTCCTCCAATATTTTTTATAAGTGAACCTGCTACTAAATCTGCTCCTACATCTGTAGGTTCAATAGTTTGTATAAATTCACCATAACAATTATCTACAAAGCATATTATGTCTTTATTTATTGACTTAACTGCTTCAATTATTGGTCTTATATCTTCTACTAATAAAGAATTTCTCCATCCATAACCTGTAGATCTTTGAATATGTACTAATTTTACAGTGCTATCTTCTCTCAATATAGATTTCATAGCCTCTATATTAACTTTTCCATCTTCTTTTAAATTTATTTGTTTATATTTTACTCCATATTCTTTTAATGAGCCTATATTTTCCTCACCACTAATTCCAATTATACTATGAAGAGTGTCATAAGGTGCTCCACAAACACTAATCATTGTATCTCCTGGTCTTAAATTTCCAAATAATGCTGAACCAATGGCATGAGTACCATTTACAAAATGGGGTCTAACCAGTGCAGATTCAGTGTTAAAAATTTTAGCATAAACTTTATCTAATGCATCTCTTCCTATGTCTCCATATCCATACCCAGAAGAATTAGTAAAATGCATATCACTTATTCTTTCTTCTTGAAGTGCATTTAATACCTTAAGCTGATTGTATTCTCTTATCTCATCTAATTTTTCAAATTGCGGCTTTACATCTTCTAAAGCCTTTTCATATAACTCAAAAAGTTTGGAATTTATATTATATTTTTTTATTAAAAATTCTTTAGTTTTATCTATCATACTCTATATCTCCTTGCATAAAAACTACCTTCATAATACTAACATAGTAAATAACAATAATCAAATTTTAACATAATTATTCATTAACTCTTAACCCTATTCTAAGCAGTATCAATTTTTAATAAAAACAATAAATTTTTATATAAAAATAGAATATACTTAGATTTCTAATCTAAGTATATTCTATGTATTTAGTCTTCATTTGAATTTTCATTTGGATTATTAAATAAAATTGGCTTTAGAGGAGTAATTGTTGATATAGCATGTTTATAAATTAACATTTGCTTTCCATCAGTATATAAAACAACTGTAAAACTATCAAATCCAGTGACATTTCCCTTTATTTGAAATCCATTTGTTAAATGTATTGTAACTGGCACCTTGTTTTTTCTGGCACCATTTAAAAATATATCTTGTAAATTATTTGTAGATTTACTCATTGAAAACACCTCCGTAAATATTAATTAACTTATTCTATGAATAATTATAAAATCCTTTTATTTAGCTAATTATTTAGTTTTAATTATTCATTAATAGCTTCTTTTTAAAGTCTTCTTCAATAAACTTAGCAACTTCTTCATCATTACTAAAGTTATCTTTATCTACCCAAACTACTCTAGGATCTTTTCTAAACCATGTAAGTTGTCTTTTAGCATAATTTCTGCTAAATTGCTTAATCATATCAATAGATTTTTCTAAGGATATCTCTCCCTTTAAATGATAAAGTAGTTCTTTATAACCTATGCCTTTCATAGACTGCATATCCTCAGTGTATCCTTTGTTTTTCAATGCAGTTACTTCTTCTAAAAGTCCCTTTTCCATCATAATATCTACTCTTTTATTAATGCGTTCATAAAGCTTTTCCCTATTCATTGTCAACACATAATAGTATACATTATAAGGTATATTATATATGTCTTGTTCAACTAAGTATTCACTCATAGTCTTCCCTGTGGTCTTATATACTTCCAGTGCTCTAACTACTCTTTTTAAATCATTTGGATAAAGCTTTTTAAAGCTCTCTTCATCTATTTCTTTTAGCATATTATGAACATATTCTTTACCCTTTTTTTCTGCTAAGCCATTTAAATACTCTCTATATTTTTCATCTTTATCAGTATCTCCAAAACTATAATTGTAAATGAGAGAATTAATGTAAAGCCCTGTACCTCCTACTACCATAGGCAGCTTATTTTTATTAGAAATTTTAAAAATAGCTTCCTCAGCATACTGTTTAAATTGTGCCACACTAAACTCTTCATTTGGGTTTATTATATCTACTAAATAATGTTCTATTCCGCTCATTTCTTCTTTAGTTATTTTAGCAGATCCTATATCCATCTCCTTATATATTTGCATTGAATCACAAGAAATTATCTCACCATTCAAATTTTTTGCTAACTTAATAGATATTTCAGTTTTTCCCACTGCAGTTGGTCCTGCAAGAATGAACAAATTCTTCATAAAATCTCACCTAAACTCTATTGTATTCTTTTAAATCTTTTTTCTAATTCATTCAATGTTATTTTAATTATTGTAGGTCTACCATGAGGACAAGTAAATGGATCTTCAATATAACGTAAATCTTCCATTAACTTCTCCATCTCCATCATTGATAGTTTATCATTAGCTTTTACTGCTGCCTTGCAGGCAAGGGAAGCTATCTTATTATATTTAACTTCTGTAGTTTCTCCACTACCTAGTTTTTTTAAGTTATCCAATATTTCATAAAATAAAAACTTTACATCAGGTTTACCTAAAAACATTGGCACTTCTCTTATACTTATAGTATTATCGCCAAAATCTTCAATTTTAAATCCTGCATTTTCAAAAGTTTCTTTATTCTCAATATAATAAGGAAAATCTTCATAGCCTAATTCAATAACTATTGGAGTTAATAAAATTTGAGAAACTACTTCTAAATTTTTTATTGATTCTCTATACTTTTCAAAAAGGTATTTTTCATGAGCTGCATGTTGATCAACTAATATAAGTTCATTATTACTTTCACCTATTATATAAGTATTATTAAACTGTCCAATAATACTTACCTTTCCAAACTTAGGTTGCAATTCTAAAAGCTCTCTGCCACTGTCTTCTATGACTTTTGGCTTTAAAGACTTTTCATTTGTAATTTCTTCTTCAAATTTTTCTTTCTCTTCTTTTACTATGGTTTCTTCTTTTCTTTCAATATTTTCTATCACATCTATATGTTTTATTGGTTTTAAATCTATAGGTATAGACTGAAACTCAATATTTTTGTTAGATATTTTATTTTCAAAAATATTGTCATTAAATGATTGCTGCTCATATTTTGGCTGAACATAATTATTTTGTTCAAACTCTTTTTCTTTTACAATTAAATTATCTTCCTCAATACTAAAAGAATTACGCATATATTCTCTTAATGCACTATGAACTCCATCAAATACTAGTTTATATATAGACCTATCATCAAAGAACTTAATTTCCGCTTTAGTAGGATGAACATTAGGATCAATATATTCAGGAAAAATATCTAAAAACAGTACAAAGAAAGGGAATTTATTTATAGTTAAAAATGATTTAAAAGCATTTTCTACAGCTGCTGTTATAGTGCTGTTTTTTATAAGCCTTTTATTTACAAATATAGACTGCCTATTTCTGCTACCTCTGCTTATCTCTGCATTTCCTATAAAACCATATACAGAAACTATATCATTGCATTTTTCAAAAGGAATGATATTTTCTTTTACTTCCTTTCCATAAAGTATTCTAATGGTTTCTTCTATTTCTTCTGTGCCATAAGTATTTATAACAGTTTTACCTTTATTAATTAATTTAAAGGAAATGTTATGATTTCCTAGTGCCAATCTTAACACCAAATCAGAAATTAAGGATGCTTCCCTTTGAGCCGACTTTAAGAATTTTTGACGGGCAGGTACATTAAAGAATAAATCCTTTACCTCTATAGTAGTTCCATCATTACAAGCTGTATCCATGATATGAACTACCCTTCCTCCTTCAACATATATTTCTCTTCCAAAGGTCTCATCTTTAGTTTTGCTTTTTAGTGTAACCTTTGATATAGCTGATATACTAGAAAGAGCCTCCCCCCTAAACCCAAAGCTTTCAATGTTATATATATCCTCTATGCCCCTAATTTTACTTGTAGCATGAGGCATAAAAGCTTTTTCTATATCCTCAGGATGTACTCCATCACCATCATCACTAATTTTAATTAATTTATTTCCACTATCCTCTATTTCGATGATAATATTTTTTGAATTAGCATCAATACTATTTTCTACAAGCTCCTTTACCACAGAACTTGCTCTCTCTACAACTTCTCCTGCTGCAATTTTATTTGAAGTTTCAAAATCTAAAATATTAATTCGTTTCAAAATATCACCTCCCATAACACATAATGAGATTTATAAAAGGGGTTTTATAGTAATTTTGCTTTATTCACTAATTCATATAGTTTATTAAACCCTTCCATTGGAGTCATGCTCAAAATATCAATATCTTTAATTTCTTTCATTAAGTTCATGCTTTGTATATCTTCAAAACTAAGTTGTTTTTCTTCCTTTATTTCAACCTTAGTTTCTTTAACTTCTTTTTTCTCTAATTTATCTAAAGCTGCTTCACTAATATCACTATCATACTTTTGTTCTTCTACTTTTTTTGGAGTTTCTATGTTATCCTCAGTATATATAGTAGTTATATCTTTATTGTTGTTGTTATTTTCAAGATGAGAAAGTATCTCTCTTGCTCTGTCAATAACTTTATTTGGTATTCCAGCTAATTTTGCCACTTCAATTCCATAGGATTCGTCTGCACCACCTGGAATTATTTTTCTTAAAAAAATTATATTATTATCCACTTTTTTAACTGCAATAGAATAATTTTTAACACCTTTTATTTTATTTTCTAATCTGGTAAGTTCATGATAATGAGTTGCAAATAAAGTCTTGCACTTAATATTAGAATTATGACATATATATTCAATAACTGACCATGCAATACTCAATCCATCATAAGTACTTGTTCCTCTTCCAACTTCATCTAACAATATTAAACTTTTATTAGTAGCATTTTTTAATATATTTGAAACTTCCCACATTTCTACCATAAAGGTACTCTTTCCTCCAGCTAAGTCATCAGATGCACCAATTCTAGTAAAAATTTTATCACATATAGAAATATCAGCTGATTTTGCAGGTACAAAACTTCCTATCTGCGCCATTAAAGTTATAAGAGCAACCTGTCGCATATAAGTAGATTTACCTGCCATATTAGGTCCAGTTATTAAAAGCATTTGATTGTCTTTACAATCTAATAGTGTATCATTGCCTACAAAACTATTTATTGGAAGCATTTTTTCTACTACAGGGTGTCTCCCATCTTCTATTTTCAATATACCTTTTGTATTTATGTCTGGTTTTACATAATTATTATTTCTTGCAACTTTGCACAAACTACTTAAAGCGTCTAATTCTGATATGAGTTTTGCAGAAGTTTTCATCCTATCAACGTGTTTTTCCACTTCTTCTCTAATAGCTACAAAAACTTCATACTCTAAAGAAATCAATTTATCCTCTGCACCTAAGATTTTATCTTCCATTTCCTTAAGTTCAGGAGTTATAAATCTTTCTGCATTAGAAAGCGTTTGTTTTCTTATATATCTGTTTTCCGGAACTAGAGATAAGTTACTTTTAGTTACTTCAATAAAGTAACCGAATACTTTATTATAACCTATTTTTAGAGATTTAATTCCAGTTATCTTTTTCTCATCGCTCTCAAGATTGGCAATCCACTGTTTACCACATCTTTTTGAATTTCTAAGTTCATCAATTTCCTTATTATATCCTTCTTTTATTATGTTACCCTCTTTTACAGAAAGTGCTGGGCTTTCACTAATAGAACAATGTAAGAGCTCATAAATATCTTTTAAATCATCTAAATTTTTTTCAATATCTAAAAGAAGTCCCTCACTAAAATTTGATAATATCTCTTTGATTCTTGGAATCTTTTCAATAGAATTTTTTAATGCTAAAAGTTCTTTAGCATTTATACTCTTAGAACTAATTTTCCCTACTAATCTTTCTATATCATAGATATTATTCAGCGCTTCATCAAGGTCTTCTTGGTGAGAAATGTTTTTTATTAACTCTTCAATAGCATCTTGTCTTTTCTCAATTTCTTTTTTCTCTACTAAAGGCTGTTCTATCCATTTCCTAAGTCTTCTACCGCCCATGGCAGTACTTGTTTTATCTAATACTGAAAGCAGGGATCCTCTTTTAGTTTTATCTCTTAAACTTTCAGTAATTTCTAAATTCCTTCTTGAATTACCATCAATTACAAGGTAGTCAAAAATATTATAAATTTCAATAGTGTCAATATTAGATAATGTAGCCTTTTGTGTTTCAACTATATAATTTAATAATCCATTACATCCTCTTATAAGGCTTTCACTAAATTGAATTTCATCATAATTTCTAAATTGACTTTGTAATCTCATCTCTTCTAAGGAGAAAAATTCATCTTCAAATTTTGATATAGAAACCTCAAAGCGTTCCCTGATTTCTTTTAATATTTCTTCACTAACTATATTTGGTACTACTAATTCTTTAGGATTAAACTTAGATATCTCATCTACAATAATGTTTATATCATAATTGAAATCACTACAATAAAATTCTCCTGTAGATATATCACAAAAGCATACTGAAGCCATATTTTCACTAATATAAATACTCATTAAAAAATTATTTTTATTTTCTTCTAGAAAAGAAGATTCAGTATAAGTACCAGGTGTTACTATCTTTATTATATCTCTTTTTACTATTCCCTTTGCTAAAGCAGGATCTTCTACCTGTTCACAAATTGCAACTTTGTATCCTTTTGAAACTAATCTAGATATATAAGTTTCTGCTGCATGAAATGGCACACCACACATAGGAGCCCTATCCTCTAATCCACAATCCCTACCTGTTAAAGTCAATTCTAATTCTTTAGATACTAGTTTAGCATCTTCAAAGAACATTTCATAAAAATCTCCTAGTCTAAAAAATAATATACTATCTTTGCATTTATCCTTTATCTCTAGATATTGTCTCATCATTGGAGTTAGTGACATACTATTTATCTCCCCTTTATTCTTCTTATAAAAAAAGCGACATTGTCGCTTTAAAATTTAACTTATGAACACTGTCATTTCATAAAATAACAGTGTTACAAGTTAAAACAATGATATTCTTAAACTTGTTCTCCTATTAAAGAGAATGATTGTGCTTTTGTTATTTTAACATTAACAAGTTTTCCTATACTGTCATCATTTCCTGTAAAGTTCACTAATTTTCCTGTTCTAGTTCTGCCTGTTAATTTATTTTTATCATTTTTACTATAACCTTCAACTAACACTTCAACAATTTTCTTATCATATTCCTTGTTTTTCTTAGCAGAAATTTCATTTACAGCTTCAACTAATCTGTTAAATCTATCTTTTTTAGTTTTTTCATCAACTTGATCAAACATCATATCTGCTGGTGTACCTTTACGCTTTGAATATAAAAATGTAAAGGCAGAATCATATTGTACTTCTTTTACCAGTTCTAAAGTTTCAAGAAAGTCTTCTTCCATTTCTCCTGGAAATCCCACAATTATGTCAGTAGTTAATGCCACATTAGGAATTCTTTCCTTTATTTTTTTAATTAACTCTAAATATTGTTCTTTAGTATAATGTCTATTCATCTTCTTAAGAATTCTTGATGAACCAGATTGTACTGGAAGATGGATATATTCACACAATTTATCACACTCTGCAATAGCTTCAATAACTTCTTCACTTAAATCTTTTGGATGTGAAGTCATAAATCTCACTCTCTCTAATCCATCAATTTTATTTATTCTTCTAAGCAATGTTGCAAAATTAATCTCTGGCTCTAATCCCTTACCATAGGAATTAACATTTTGACCTAATAGCGTTATCTCTTTATACCCGCTTTTTACCATTGATATAATTTCTTTTTCTATTTCTTCTGGTTTCCTGCTTCTTTCCCTTCCTCTAACGTGAGGAACTATGCAATATGTACAAAAATTATTACATCCATACATAATAGTAACAAATCCTTTAATACTGCTAGCTCTATCAACAGGCATTCCTTCTACTATATCTTCTTCCTTATTCCAAATATCTACTATAGGTCTTTCTCCTCCTAATGCCCTAGTTAGGTATTCATTAAACTTATAAGCATTATGAGTTCCTATTATTATATCTACAAATGGGAATTTTTTTATTATATTTTCCGCCATTCCCTCCTGCTGCATCATACATCCAGTTATAGCAATTACCACTTCTGGTCTTTGTTTTTTTAATTTTTTAAGAGCACCTAAGTTTCCTTCAACTTTTTGTTCTGCATTTTCTCTAACACAACAAGTATTAAATATTATTATATCAGCATCTTCCTTAGAAGTTGTTCTTTTATATCCTAGTGGCTTTAATCCGCCTGATAACTTTTCGGAGTCCTCTTCATTCATTTGGCAACCCCAAGTTTCAATAAAATATTTCAATTCTTTTATCATTATTCATTCTCCTTTGTAAGATTATAACCATTATTTTATTATATATAATTTCTTTAAATAATAAAAGTTTTTTCTACATTATTTGTGCAATATATTAAACCTTTTGTTATATTATACTTTAAAGTAGAAAAAATTGAAATTTAAAAACAGTTAGTGGAGAAATTATATGATTAATATGTAATTCATCAACATCACATTTTATGGAATTTTTTAATATTATTACCAAGTAATTTTTTCCTTTAACCTTGAAAATCTTAATATACTTAAGTTATAATGAAAATGTAAGTAGTTTATTAAATTTTCATTAAATTTTTATTTTTATTACTTAATAATGAATTTTTCTCTTTAACATATTTATATAATCTTTCTATAATAACCAAATTAGCAATTGCATTTATTCCTATAGAAATACTAAAAATAATATTGCTACTTGTTCCATAACATATAATAAACATACTTATGGAAGTAATCATTGCTACTAAAAATTTTAATATAGAATTTTTTAATATAAATTGTTTTTTTATATGAGTCTTTAATTTATTAATTAAAGAAATCCATCCAATTAAATTTTGGCTTTTAAAAACATCTTTTTTACTGCTTTCACCATATTCTTTAATAGAACTTATATCTTCAAATCTATCTGCTAAAAAATTGTAAATCTTAGCTTTCTTCTTTTCATCTTCTGTAGAGCTGGGGTTTATTAAGTCTTCTTGATAATTATTAAGTTTCATTTCTGCTATACACTTACCAGTTGATAAACTCTTTCTATACATATTTTCTAAATATGCCTCATTAAACTTCACATTTTCATATAAAAACATTAAATTAGTACATCCCTTCAACTCTACATCCTCCTATCTATAAAAGAAATAAAATGACCTATTAAGAATACACTGTAAATAAATAAAATTCAATAGTTTTTTTATATATTTATCTATAATATTTTTAAATAGTTTTTTATTGTAATCTTTCTTTAAATAAATAGAATATTCTACAATCTATTAAATGTAAGTTTGCATTGAAAAATCTGTGTTCCTGATTGTTTTTCTACCCCTTCAATATAATAAGTGTTCTTATCTTCTAAATCATCATATTTATAAAATGAAATTTCCTCTCCGAACTTTGCTTCTTTAATAAAATTTAATTGAAGAGTTTCTATTCTCATATCTTTATACATGTCTAATGGAAAACAGTCCTCAACCCATTCTATATATTTTTCATTATTAACATGAATATTTAGGTCTATATCATTATATGTAACTTTTTTCTCTGCAGCTAATATTTTATCACCTTTAGGAAATTTAATTTTTTCTAATCTCTCATAAGGTTCAAAACGATTTTCTATAGATGGAATATCTATAGGCAGTTTACTTATCCTTTGAGGAAACATAGAATCTTCAGCTACTAATAAGTAAGCTGCATTAATGTCACCTATAGGATTCTCTTGTCCATCATAAATCCTAAAAGAACGAGTAAAAAACATTTTATCTACACCACTTGGCCATGTTTCTACAATTACATCTTCATTCCAATGTACATATCTTTTCATCTTTATCTTTAATCTTGAAACCACCCAAAATAAATTAAGTTTTTTCAAATCTTCATATCCTACTCCTAGGAGTTCTGCATGTATACTTGAAGTTTCCTGCATATAATTAATTAATGAATGCATTTTTATCTTAGTACTATAATCTGTTTCATTGAATTTAACTTTATAAGCTTCTCTATGAATATTCTCCATCGCCATCACCTCATAATCCTTTTATAATTAAAAATACAACTCATCTATATTTCTACAATAACACTATATTGCAATATAAACAATAAGTTTTCTCAATATTAAAGTTGATATCTTTTACATAAATATAAATTGAAAGAAGTGTGGTTTTTCCACACTTCTTATCTTCTACTTATTGGACCATATTTATCTCTATCAAGTTTTAATAGTGCCTCTGTAAGTTCTTCCACGTGCTCTTTTTCATCCATAATAACTTCATACATTACTCTTCTACCTTCTTGGTCAGGAATTTTTCTTAATTGATCTTCATATAACACTATTGCCTCTAATTCCCCTTTTATATTCTTTCTTATATCATCTAAAATAGCTCTATTACTTCTCTTTTCTCTTCCATAATCAATTTCAAGAGGCTCCAAATATCTTGCTTCATTTTCCTCTAAGACTTGCCTATATCTGTAATATTGTTCCTCATCCACTTTTCTAAGTAAATTTAAGAATCTTCCATAATGTTCTTTTTCCTCTTCCATAATATGATGAAGTATGTTATTTAGTATTTTAATATCACTATGAGCAAGTATTTCACTATAATCATTGATGGCTACAAGTTCAGCAATCATAGCTTCCCTTAGCAAATTATCATAGCTGTGAACTACCCCCTCAGGCTGTCTTATAGTTGTATAACTCATAATATCTCCTTAATATAATATTGCTTCTAATTTTAATCTATTCATATAATTATAATTTGTTACTAAAAAAAGAAATTAGCACCAATTAAACTAATTTCTTTTTAAATATTATCTAATAAATTCTTGTATAATCTGATAAAGCATCTGTAAGCTTTTCTTCGTTTCTTAAGGTAAGTTTTTTAAGATTAATATTAAATTCATCTTCACTATCTTTAATCATTATTATCATATTATTATCTTTAATTTTAATTTTCTCAATTTGATCTATATTTACACTTTTACTAAACATAATTCCACTATTAATTATTAATTTTTTATTCTTTATACTTATATAATTTATCTTGTTTATATTAAAAAAATATATAGAAAATGCTAAGGTCAAGATTACAAAAATAAACATTATTAAACTAAATCCTTTAAATACTTCCAATAATGAGCTACAATTAAAAACGGAAATTCCAAATGCAAAGCTACTTACAATTGCTAGAATTAAAAAAATAATTGCTGTAATTAAATATAAATTTCTCTTTTTATACTTTAAATTATACTCATTGATTTTTTCCATATATAACCCCTCCCTTTAAATATTATACCATATTGTTCCATAACTTTTAAGTAATTGTATGAATATTTTTATTATTCAATTTATTTTCAAGATTATTAAAATATATTTAAAATATTTGTATGTTCCAAAAGTATTTTAATCCCTATAAAGATTAATATTATTCCACCTGCTATTTCTGCTTTATTTCCAACTATTTTACTTAAACTTTTACCAGTTATCACTCCAAAAAAACAAGTTATAAAAGTAATTATAGAAATTAAAGCAACTGCCAAAATTATATTTACACTTAAAAAAGCAAAACTAACTCCTATAGCCAAAGCATCTATACTGGTAGCAATAGCAAGCAAAATCATTATCTTCATTGTTAGCTCATATTTAATTTCATCTTCATCATTTGCCTTTACTGCTTCATAAATCATTCTACCACCTATTATAGTTAATAATACAAAAGCTATCCAATGATCAAATTTTATTATATAATCTGAAAAGTTAACCCCCAGAAGCCACCCTATTAGCGGCATAATCCCCTGAAATATACCAAAATATGCTCCAACTGTTATAGCGGTTTTTATTCTATTTCCTTTTTCTTTTATCCCTATAGATAAAGATACTGCAAAAGCATCCATGGCTAGAGCTAATGAAGTAAAAAAGATTGATATAATACTCATTTAAATATTTCTCCTTTTTAGATTCTAATACTAATGTTTCATAAAAATAAAAGACTTATGTATAACACAAAAAATTTGGTGTTATACATAAGTCTCACTATTTAATACAAAGCCAGATGCAAAGCATCAGTATGTTGACCTTGAAACAGATTGTTCTGCCAGCTACTCCCTTATGTTTTTATATTCATTTATAATTAATTATACACTAGTTTACATATATTGTAAATAGTTATATGTAAACATTTTACAAATATTTATCTTCTTATTTACTTCTCTTTATTTGGGATAATTCTGATCTAAAAGTTTCTTTTAACTCTCTAGAAATTTCTGCGAACTCCTCACTAGATGAGGCTACTTCTTGTAATGACTGATTTTGTTCTGTAATCACTTTAGAATTTTCAAGAGATATTTTTTCTATATTCTCAATAGCATATAGCATCTCATTAGATGAATGTTCTATGTCCATTATAAAATCCAAAAGTTTACCTACTCCTTTTACACCCTCTAAAAGATTATCATCAGTTTTTTCTATAAATTCTACAGTACTTTGTACTATTTGTATTATTGCATCTATAGTTTCTTTAATTTCTTTAGTAGATTCTTGTGAAACCTCTGCTAGTTTTCTTATTTCCTCTGCAACTACTGCAAAACCCTTACCAGATTCACCAGCTCTTGCTGCCTCTATTGAGGCATTTAGTGCTAATAAATTTGTTTGAGATGCAATTCCCTGTATTGTAATCAATATATCCATTATAAGCTCTGATTTGCTTTTTAAATCATTTATTTTATCCACTGATTTTTTCATAGAATTATTTATAGATTCAATATTATTCTTAACTTCATTACCAAATTTGTTGCAGTCATCTGTCTTTTTATAAACTTCTTTTGCTTCACTTAAGCTGTTTTTAGCTTCATTCAATACCTCATTTGATTTAACCTGTATATCCCTTGAAACTTTTGATATGTCTTGCATTGAATTAGCTATTTCAGAAGATATAGTATCAATTTTAGATGAATTGCTATCTACAAAATTTATTAATTCCTCATATTTACTATTATTTTTAATTATTTCAACAGCTCCCAATGGATTTCCATCATCATCGTACATCCCTGAGTTTGATGCTAAAGTTGAAAATTTCTTTCCATTTCTATCAACAGTTTCTGCCAAACAATCTTTAACAAAATTTTTACTATAAACAGCTTTAGTTGTAGGACAATCTTTGCAAACTTCTGTATTAAAAATTTGTTTACAAGTCATATTTTTTGCTTCTTCCTCACTATATCCAGTTAATTCCTCCATAGTTTTTGGCCAATATATAATATTATAATCCATATCTCTAACATAAAAAGGATCTGGTACTGCATCTCTTATAGCTCTTAGCATATATAACTCTTTTTTCAGCTCTTTGATTTCTCTATTTTTTTCTTCAATTTGCTGTAACAACTTTTTTTTCTCACCAATCACTAAAAACTCCCCCTTAAATTCTTGTCATAATTAATTTAAATGCAAATCATAAATTTTATATATAAATCTCATTGCACTTTATGAGTTTAACTTTAACATTTATTCTTTATTAATTTAAAATTTCCAGCAAATTCATACAATAAATATTATTTAAAATTAATATAAAAGTTAACCGCTTATCTTTAAAACATCCATTAATTTAATTCTACAATTATAAGTAGATTTTACAATTATTATACTATATTAGTATATAAAAGAAAAATTTATATTAAAAAGCTTCAGAATTTTAAAAATCCTAAAGCTTTCTTTTTTAATCTGGTTCTACATGAATCATACAGTGCTTTACATCTTTTATATTATTTTCTACAGTATCATGAACTAAATTTGCAATATGGTGTCCCTCTTCAACGGTTATACGTTTATCTACTTGTATTTCTATATCAACATAAATTCTATTTCCAAATTTTCTAGTTTTTAAATCATGTATATCCTTTACTCCTTCAATAGAAATGGCTGCTTCTTTAATTTGTTCTACAACTTCATCATCAGCAGATTGGTCAACTAATTGGCATGTAGCTTTTAAATAAAACTCTACTCCAACTTTTACAAGTATCAATGACACTATAACTCCTGCTACAGGATCTAAAAATTTAAACCCCATTCTAGCTCCTACTATTCCTATAAGAGTACCTATAGAAGAAATAGCATCTGATCTATGATGCCATGCATCAGCTTCCATGGCAATACTCTTTACTTTTCTCGCAGTTATAATTGTATACCAATACATTCCTTCCTTAACCACAATTGATGCTAAAGCAGCATAAAGGGCTATTGATTTTGGAGTATTTAAGTTTCCTGCTATTAAAATTTTTATAGAGTTATAAGCCAAAAACATTCCTGTACCTGCTAATAATAAGCTAACAATTTTAGAAATTTCAGGTTCAAATTTTTCGTGACCATAAGGATGTTTCTCATCAGCGTCTTTATTAGAAATTTTTAACCCTATAATAACCACTATTGTGGTGGCTATGTCTGAAAATGTATGAACACCATCAGCCATCATAGCACTGCTTTTTCCTAGGATTCCTGCTATTACTTTGAATATTGCTAACATTGTGTTAATAATTATTGTAACAAATGATACTTTTGTCGCTTGCTTATAATTATCCATCCCATTCCCCTTTCAATTGAAAATGTACTCTTCTGCTATTATATGCAACAAATTCATTTTTATCAACACTTTTATTGAATTTTTCCTTTGCGACTTTTATTATCAATTGATAATAAAATTTAGTATTAGTATCATTGGATATACCTTATCAACACATAATGAAACCCATATCCAATTCTCCATTAATTTTCATTCAGAACATAATATAAAATTGATAATTATCATTAAAATTTAATCACTCCTGAGGAACTTAATCAATAGAGAATTGACGATGGACAATTGCTGAATGTCAATGGTCAATTCTCAATTAAATATCTCTTCTAAGCTTCCACTTTTAAATATTTCTCCATTTTCCATAAAAATTATTTTATTAGCTATGTTTTTTATAAGATTTATTTGATGAGTAACTATAATCATTGTTTTTCCTTCTTCTGCTAGATCTTTTATAATATTAAACACATCTACAGAAATTTGCGGATATGAGGAAAAAGCAGGCTCATCAAATAAATATATGCAAGGTTCAAAAGCCATAGTTCTAGCAATAGCAAGTTTTTGCTTTTCTTCTGCAGATAATTCATAAGGATAATTATTACCTTTTTCTTGTAACTTTACTTTTTTTAAAACTCTTAAAGTCTTATTGTTTGCTTCTCTTTCTGATATCTTATTTACTATCATTAAAGGTTTGCTTATATTTTGTGCTAGAGTATAATGTGGAAATAAATTTAAATTTTGAAACACCATCCCTACTTTACTGCTTAAATTTTTATTATTTTCTATGAGTTCATTATTAATTTTTATCCATCCGCTGTCTATTTTCTCCAACTGACCTATACACCTTAAAATAGCACTTTTACCAGAGCCGCTGGAACCTGTTATTGCTAATATGTCCCCTTGATTAACATTAAAAGATATATTTTTCAATACATGATTCTCTCCATAAAATTTATTTATTTTTTCAACAGAAAGAATGGTTTTCATAATGTCACCTCTTAAATGCTATATTTATTATTTATATTTTTCTCTAACTCTTTAGCAATAGTAGATATTATAAATACCATTATAAAATATATTAATCCTACAAAAAAATATATTTCAAAAGGTCTAGAAGTTCTTGCATATATAAGTTGTCCACCTCTAGTTAATTCAGTAACAGTTAATATAGAAACTAATGAACTATCTTTTAATAAAGCAGCAAAAGAGCTAACTAATGTTGGCAATGCTATTCTTAAAGCTTGTGGATATATAATATGTATTAATGTTTGTAACTTATTCATTCCCAATATATAGGCCACTTCACTTTGTTCTGCCGGCACTGATAATATGGCCCATTTAAATATCTCTGATATGTATGCACCACTATTTAAAGACAATCCCATTATAGCTATTATAAAACTATTAATTTTTATACCTATAAAAGGTAATCCGTAATATATAAAAAGTAATATTATAAGCAAAGGCACTCCTTTATTTATCTCCACATATATGGATAAAATTAAATCTATTATTTTAGGCGCCCTTGAACTCCTAATAATACCTATTATTACTCCTATTAATATAGATAAAGTAAATGATATCAACGTAATTTTAACAGTTACCGAAGTTGCCTGAAAAATATACTTTAAATTGTCAAATATAACGTTAAGCTCCATAGATTTGTCACTCCATTGTCAGATATTATGCCAAATATGATTATACATTCTAAAATGGTATTGTTCTAATTTAAATTATCAATAGATATTTAATTATTTATTAAAAAATTATACACATTTTAAATAATAATAAATAATTTATCCAACCACTATTGATTATATATCAAAGCCCAATTAAAATTAATATAGAAAATTAATATATTTAAATTATTTTTCTTACATTAATTATCCATAAAAGAAAAACATGTTATAGATTTTAAATAAAATTTAATATTTTGTTGACAATATGTTGTTTATTACATAATATGAAAAAGTATGAACATTATCAGTTTAACTTACAAGTAATATTTTTTAACAATATAATAACTAATTTGGTCTAATAAATAGATGTCTATAGGTTTTTTCTGCTTAACTGCACCAGAATGCTTTAATATCTACTCTTATTTAGACCTAAATTAATGTGAACTTCTGTTTTTTTAATTATTCAACAATAAATGAAGCTTATAACTTACTATAATAAAAAATAATGGAGGTGTTAAAATTGAGCAAGAAAACAGATTTAGTTAATGATAATATTTTAAAATCACTTATTTCTTTGGCAATTCCTATAATGGGAACTTCTTTTATCCAAATGGCGTATAATATGACGGATATGATTTGGATTGGAAGGGTAGGCAGTCTTGCTGTAGCTGCAGTAGGTACTGCTGGTTTTTTTGTGTGGTTTGGTCAATCTTTTATATTATTGTCTAAAACTGGTGCAGAAATAGGTGTTTCTCAAGCATTAGGCAGAAAAAATAGTACCGATGCTAAAAATGTGGCTACAAATGCTATTCAATTAAATATAATTTTAGCAATTTTATATGGATTATTCTTAATATTATTCAAATCGCCTTTAATAGGTTTTTTTAAATTAAATAGCCCTGAGGTAGTTTCCATGGCAAAAACCTATTTGTTTGTGGTCTCTCTAGGAATGGTATTTAATTTTATAAATCCAGTTTTAACAGGAATTTTTAATGGAAGCGGAAACAGTAGTGTACCTTTTAAAATAAATACAGTAGGACTTATTTTTAATATGATTTTTGACCCAGTATTAATCTTTGGATATGGTCCTATACCAGAAATGGGTGTTTTAGGTGCTGCAATAGCTACAGTACTAGCTCAACTTGTAGTTACAATACTTTTCTTAAGAGAAATGAAAAAAGAAAATCTTGAACTATTTAAAATAAACATATTTCAAAAATTTGATAAAAAATACTTATCTAAAATTGTTAAATTAGGAGTTCCTGTAGCACTTCAAAATGGATTATTTTCATCTTTTGCTATGATACTTGGAAGAATTATAGCTGTTCATGGTGATACTGCTGTTGCAGTTCAAAAGGTAGGTTCACAAATTGAAGCTATATCTTGGATGACTGCTGGAGGATTTTCAACTGCATTAAGTGCCTTTGTAGGTCAAAACTATGGTGCAGGAAAACCTGATCGTATATTTAAAGGATATTTCATTTCTATTGGAGTAATTAGTGTGGTAGGAATATTTGCTACAGCATTATTAATTTTTGCTTCCAGACCAATATTCTCATACTTTATTCCTGAAGAAGAAGCTATTAAAATGGGAGTAGTATATTTAAAGATTTTAGGAGTTTCTCAATTATTTATGTGTTTAGAAATTACTACTGCTGGTGCTTTTAACGGTTTTGGCAAAACTGCCCTTCCAGCTATAACAAGTATTGTATTTACAGGGCTTCGTGTACCTGCTGCCATGATACTATCTAAGCCTGATATGCTAGGATTAGATGGAGTTTGGTGGAGCATAAGTATCAGTAGTATAATTAAAGGTGTCCTATTACCTACGTTATTTATGCTATTAATTGCAAATAATAAAAAATTTAGAGCTTCTTTAATTGAAGATAGTTTAAATAGTGGTAGAAGTGCTTAAGAAATTTAAGCACTTTTATTTATACAATTAACTTAAAGCACATTACATTATAGTTTGGAAATAAATTTATTTCCTTTTATATAAAATCTATATAAATAATCTCTTGCTTCTTCTGCATAGTCAATTCCTATTCTCTTACAGGAAACTATTTCAAAATCTCCAACATTATTGTCTTCAATATATAATTTTTCACCGCATAAATCCTCTCCATTTAATTCCCTATTGATTTGTAATGCACTGCAAAGTTTTGCTGGACCATTTGTAAGATTCTTTATTTGTGTCTTTGTTAATTCCTTATATTCTTTATTAAATCTATTTTTACTCATTAATTCTATACCTTCTAAAGGTTCTAATGCTCTAATAAGTACTGCCTGAGGTGTTTCAACTTCTGATGCTACTACATTAAAACAATAATATAGTCCATAAATAAAATACACATAAGCATGACCACATTCACCATACATAACCTCTACTCTTTCTGTTCTTCTACCTCCATAAACATGAGCAGCCTTATCAATAACGCCCATATAAGCTTCACATTCCACAATAATTCCTGAAATTCTTTTTCCATCTATTTCATGTACTAATTTTTTTCCTAATAACTTCTTAGCTAAAGTAATTGAATCACAACTATAAAAATTTCTATCTAGTTTCAAATATAATTACTCCTTTCCTAATATATTACATTAATTATTATACCCCTTTATTATAAATAAACCCATAAAAAGAATTTATTAAACTCCTTTTTATAATTCATAATTTAGGAAATTTGTATATAAAAATAATAACCCTAAAATAATCATCTAATACTTTGATAATGATTATTTTAGGGTTTCCATTTTAAATCTTAACTATAATATAGTTTTTAGAGCTTTATCTAAATCTAAAATTATATCTTCAACATCTTCAAGTCCTACAGCTAAACGTACCATATTATCTTTAATTCCAGCTTCTAATCTTTCTTCAGGAGAGTAAGGTGAATGAGTCATTGATGCAGGATGTTGTATTAAAGTTTCTGCATCTCCAAGACTTACTGCTAAACTACAAAGTTTAGTATTGTTTATCATCTTTTTACCTTCTTCTACTCCTCCCTTTATTTCAAAAGCAATTATTGCACCTGGCAATAGCATTTGTTTTTGTGCTAGTTCATATTGAGGGAAACTTTCAAGTCCAGGATAATATACCTTTTCAACAGCTTTATGATTTTCCAAGAATTCTGCTACTTTCATAGCATTATCACAATGTTTTTCCATTCTAAGTTGAAGAGTTTTCATTCCTCTAATAACTAAAAAAGCATCAAATGGACTCATACTAGAACCAGTCATATCTTTAACACCAAATAATCTTACTTGTTGTATAAATTCACTTGAACCTATTACAAAACCGCAAACTACATCTCCATGACCATTTAAAAATTTTGTACCAGAATGTATAACTACATCAGCACCTAATTCTAATGGTCTTTGAATATATGGTGTACAGAAAGTATTATCTACCATTACTAAACACTCTTCATTCTCATGAGCAATTTTGCATATAGCTTCTATGTCTGCTAAATCTAAATTTGGATTTGCTGGACTTTCTAAATAAACCACTCTAGTATTTTCTCTCATGGCATCTTTTACATTTTGAGGGTCTTTTGTATCAACAAAAGTAACATCTACTCCAAATCTAGTTAATCCATGGCTTAAATATGCAAAAGTACATCCATAAAGAGTTTTTGATGCTATCATATGATCTCCTGCTTTTAAAGCTGACCATAATGCTGAAGAAACTGCTCCCATACCAGAACTCATTGACATAGCAGCTTCTCCGCCTTCAAGTATAGCTAATTTCTCCTCTAAAACACTATTTGTAGGGTTACCTAATCTACTATATATATATCCTTCTTCTTCTAAAGCAAATCTATTTCCACCTTGTTCTGCTGAATCAAAAACAAAAGTAGAACTTTGATATATTGGGGTAGCCAGTGCACCATATTCATTTTTCTTAGCTCCTCCATGTATAGCCTTTGTTGAAAATCCCATTTGCTTTAATTGCTCTTTATTCATATTTATGCCCCCTTAATATTTTATATACAGATAATTATTTTTAAAAACTGAAAATTAACAATGCTAATTATTATAAATCTTATATGTCTATACAATTAACTATAGCAATTACTATGCCACTTTTTATAAATTCTTAATTATCTAACTATTTAGCGGACATGGGCATTAATAAATTATTTTATAATATTTAAATGGAACTTTTTCTAACCAATAATGGTAAATATTTTTTCCATATGGTTATTTTTATTTCCATATTATATTATATTTATTTATCTTATTTATAATAGTAGTATGGGTTACCCCTAAAACCTTAGCAGCCTTTCTAATGCTCTTTTCTTTTTGCAATGTTTCAGTTATTAATATTTTTTCTGCTTTTTCTACAGTCTCTCTTAAAGTTAATCCTACGCAATGACCTTTTAGCTCCTTATTAAAATTGTGAGGATTTATATCTAGCATTAAACTATCTATAGTTAAAATGTTAGATGAAGATAAGTTCATAGCTCTTTCAATAATATTTTTAAGCTCTCTAATGTTACCAGGCCAATGATATTCTAGCAATTTATTCATAAATCTTATATCTGTTCCCATAATATTTTTATTTAATGCCACATTTAACTCTTCAATAAAATAGTTTACGAGACTAGGAATATCTTCACTTCTCTCCCTTAGAGGCGGTATATATAATGGAATTACATTCAATCTATAATATAAATCCTCTCTAAAGCTCTTTTTCTTAATCATTTCCTCCAAGTTTCTATTAGTAGCTCCTATTATTCTTACATCTACTTGTTCTTCTTTACTACTTCCTATTTTTCTAACTACAGAATTTTGCAATACCCTTAAAAGTTTAGCTTGGAGAATCATTGATAATTCCCCTATCTCATCTAAAAATAATGTTCCTCCATCTGCTTCTTTAATAAGACCGTCTTTACCAGAATTTAATGCCCCAGTAAAACTTCCTTTCTCATATCCAAATAATTCACTTTCAATTAAATTATCTGGTAGCGCTGCACAATTTATTGCTATAAAAGGCTTGTCCTTTCTGGGACTGAGGTTATGTATAGCTTTTGCAAAAAGCTCTTTTCCTGTACCACTTTCTCCTCTAATTAACACAGTAGAGTTACCTTTTGCTACTGTATGAGCAATTTTTTTAGTTTTTTCAATGGCAATACTATTTCCAACAATATGATTAAAAGCACCTTCTTTAGTATAAGATACTACCTTTGCCATTTCTATTGCTTTCTTCATATCTCTTATAGAAGATACCCAACCTAATTTATTGCCATTATCATCTTTTATATGTCTTCCTGTGGCAATATAATGACTGCTTCCTCTTTCATTTTTGCTGGTAAATTCTAAATTAGTATAGTCTTTTCCACTTTTAACAAGGTTTATTATTGGTGCATCTTCCTTTATTATAGTACGAATGTCCTTCCCTATAATCTCATCTCTTTTATAGTGAAAAATTTCTTCACAGTAACGATTAAACAACTCTATTTGAAGATTTTTATTTACTGCTATAATACCATCATCTACAGAATCTATTATTGCTAAAAGCTTTCTCTCATTTTCTTCATAGTTTAAAAGTTCTACTTCACTTATACTTTTAACTTCTTCTATAGAATTTATATCTTTCATCAATGATAACTTTTTATTCTCATCAATTTTTTCAATTTTTACATATATTTTTTCTGGAAACACCTCAATAGATATTATATCTATATTAGAAATATACAATCTCTCTAAAATTTTAAGAGTTATACCTATTTTATTTTCTGTTATAATTTCAAACCTTATATACACATTCATAACTATTCCCCTTAAATTACTATAATTAATTCACAATACCCAATTCATAATTTCTGTAAACGTATCTTTTGATTATAAACATAAAATTCATAGTGAATACAACTTGTAAATCCTTTCCTTATACTTGAATTTACTTCCACAATTATGCATGTATTTTTAAAAATTTATTCAATTTTCTCATTAAATTAATGATATTTAATAAATATTTTACAATAATTTTAAAATTAACTGTTATTTGTTCAAATTTTCTTTATTTACTACACTTATTTAAAATGTTATAATAAAGGAAATAATAGTTAGTTATCACTTCAACTGCTATAAATATCCAGTAAAATGCAGCAATAAATTTAGTAAATAATCGATGTCTATTTAGTAGCAATCATCGCCCTAATCACAACTAATTATATAACCCAAAATAGTTTAGTAATTTATCTTTTTAAAATGGCATTTGTTTTAGTAATATACGTTTAGCAATTGCATTACAACAACCCATATATAGCAGTTGAAGTGATTTCTCTAAAAATTCAGCCCTACAGAAATGTAGAGCTTTTTCTTGTAAAATATATTTTATTTTCTGTCTGAGCCTAAAAAATAGGCTAATATAATTCCTGATATCATTGCTATTATAGCAATAATTCCGTCTCCATTAAAAACAAATCCAGGATAAATTGAAAATACAGATCCAATTACAAGACCTAATATTGCAAAATATGTAGGTTGTGGAAATTTATTCAACAACTTATCAATAATCTTTGTTGTAAATATTATCCCTATTATTACTCCTATACCTATAGGAATTAAAAGAGGTATATTAAATTCTGCCACTGCAGTTATCACAGTTGTATATAACCCTATCAAAAGTAATATAAAGGATCCGCTTATTCCTGGCACAACCATTGCTGATGCTCCTACTATTCCTGCTAATAATAATTGAATAAATGAATTAACAGTTAATTTTCTAATAATATCTACATTAGCTTCTGGCGGCATTATTACAGATAAAGCTATTAAAATTCCAAAAGTTATTACAAATGGAATTATACTAGATATCTTAAATTTAGATTCTAATGCTTTTTTACCTATCATAGGAATGCTTCCTATGATAAGACCTATAAAGAAAAAATTTGTAGGTATAGGTTTAGTTTCTAATAATGTTTTTATTAATTTACTAAAAACTACAATTCCTGTACCTGCACCAATACCTATAGGCAATAGAAATATTAAATTTTTCTTCCAGCCTTTTAAAATATCGCTTACAGAGGATATAAGCTTATCATATATATTTAATACTACAGCCATTGTACCTCCACTTACCCCTGGAATTATGTTCGCAATACCTATAACCATACCTTTAAAGAAGTTTATTAAATTTTTCATTTTTGAAATCTCTCCTTATTTTTGAGACTAATCTTTAAAGTCATATTTTTAATCCTATTAGATATATTATAAAATAGCTTACCTATAAAATCACTAATTATTTAATATTTTAATAAACTTATAATTCTTTTCTTCATTTAAATTAAACATTTTGTTTATTTTCTTCAATACACATTGTTTATTTTTATAACTTATCCACAAAAATTATTTTAAATTTTCTTAATATAAACACTTTTTAAAACAAATAAAAAAACATCTATAAGTTATTATCATGGTGAAAATTAATTTATAGGGGGTAAAACTTATGGCAAAGGAAAATAAATCTAAAGAAAAATTACCTAGTTTTGGTGCTGCTCTATTTGTAGTATTTTTTCTATGTGCCGCTATGGCAGTACAAATCTTTGTATTACATCAACCATATGCAACACATATTACATTAATTTTAGCAACAGCAGTTGCTGCAATAGTTGCACTTATATCTGGATTTAGTTGGAGTGATGTTGAAAAAGGAATACTTTACGGTTGTGAAATAGCCATGATTCCTATGCTTATTTTAATGCTTGTTGGTGTACTTATTGCATCTTGGATACCTGCTGGTACAATTCCTACATTAATTTACTATGGACTTAAATTAATTTCACCTAAATATTTCTTACTAACTGCTGCATTTATCTGTGCAGTTGCTTCAGTTTCAACTGGAAGCAGTTATACTACTGGTGCTACCTTTGGAGTTGCTTTCATGGGGATTAGCATAGGTCTTAATATTCCACCTGAACTAACTGCTGGTGCTATTGTAACTGGTTCTATATTTGGTGATAAGATGTCTCCCCTTTCAGATTCAACTAATCTTGCTGCTGGAGTTGGTGAGGCAAATTTATTTGATCATATAAAAAGTATGCTTTACACAACTGGTCCTGCATTCATAATTTCATTAATACTTTATGGAATATTAGGACTTAAGTTCAAAAGTACCTCTATTGATACAAGCCAAATAGATATTATGTTAAAGGGATTAAAAGATAATTATTGGATTAGCCCTGCAACTATAATACCTCCTATTATAGTTGTTATTCTAGCTGTTAAAAAAGTCTCTGGTCTTGCAGTTATGGTTATTGCATCCTTAGTTGGATTGATATTTGCAGTGTTCTTTCAAGGATATGGACTTGGAGAGATGCTTTCTTTTATGAACGATGGCTTTGTTTCTAGCACAGGTGTTGCTGAAATCGATACGCTGCTTAGCCGTGGAGGATTACAAAGTATGATGTGGACAATTTCTCTTGGGTTTTTAGCTTTAAGTCTTGGTGGAGTTTTAGAGAAAACTAAAGTATTAGAGGTTATATTAACAAAAATCTCTAAAGTTGTAAGTACACAAAAAGGACTTATAACTACCCATGTGCTATCTGGTATAGTAGTTAATATTTTTTCAGCCAGTCAATATATGGGCATTATTATCCCTGGAAGAATGTTAGTTCCAGCTTATAAAAAATTAAATTTACTTCCTCAAGTCTGCTCACGAACCTGTGAAGATTCTGCTACAGTAACTTCTCCATTAGTTCCTTGGGGGTTATGTGGTGTTTATTTTACAGGAGTGCTTGGAGTTTCAACACTCTCCTATGCCCCTTATGTATTTTTAGCATATTTAACACCATTAATAGCTATAATTTATGCTTATACTGACAAATTTATGTTCAAAGAAGGAGATATTAAATCTTTAAGCAGCTATAAAAATAATAACTTAGAATTAAAATAAGGAGAATACTAATGAATAAAAATAATTACATTAATAAAGAAGCAGTAATAAATTTATTATCAAAACTTATTGAAATACCTAGTCCTTATTTTCATGAAAAAGAAATTATGAATTTTACTTATGAATGGTTAAAAAATAGAGATTTAAATCCTAAATTTCATTATTATACAGAAAATAATATAACAAAATTTAAAGGAATAAATGTTGTAGGAAATTTAAAAGGTACTAAAAAAGGACCTTGTATATATTTAAATGCCCATTTAGATACAGTTAACCTTTGCAATGGATGGACTTATAATGGATTTAAAGCAACTGTTGAAGATAACAAACTCTATGGTTTAGGAGCTTTAGATATGAAATCTGGTGCAGCTGCTATAATGTTAGCCTTAGAGGCATTTAAAAATTTATCAGGAAATTTTAAAGGTGAGATTATCTATTCTTTTGTTTCTGATGAAGAAGGCCCTTACGGATTAGGTACTGATGCAGTAATTAAAGATGGTATTGCTCAAAATGCTGACGTTGCAATAGTTACTGAACCTAGCAGTGGATTTTGTTCTAAACCTTTTCCTTGCCTATGTTTAGGTGCTAGAGGAGGCTATAATTACACTGTTAATCTTCATGGGAAATCAGCTCATGCAGCTAATCCTGATAAAGGTATAAATGCCGCTGTAGATGGAGCTAAAGTTATGATTGAACTTGAAAAATCAAATTTAGTTAAAGACGATAAATTAGGAAAAGGTTCAATATGTATTATTTCTTCTGAAGGTGGTGGAGAAGCATGTAGTGTTCCTGATAGGTCTTCTTTTACAGTGTTTAGACATATAGTACCAGGAGAAAATGAAGAAACTATAAAAAATGAATTGTTTCAAGCTGTAAAAAGAGCTAATATAAACTCAAAAGTAGTATTTAATTTTAGAGAAGCTCCTAGTGAAAAAACTAAAGGATTTATGCCTTATACTGTAGATGAAAATAACATATACGTTCAAAATTTTATAAAATCTATTGAAAACTGCTGTGGAACAAGTCCCCATATTGGTTATTTTTCAAGCATAGGTGACTTTAATTATATAGGTTCAAGATTAAATATTCCTACCTTAATTTTTGGTGCTAACGGTGAGAATTATCATACAGCTAACGAATTTGTATATATCGATTCAGTTATCTATACAGCATTTTCAATTTTTGATTTTTTAATAAATAGTCTTTCTATTTAACCATTTACCTCCTATACCTTTATAGGAGGTTTCTCTAATTAGAACTAATATAATTGTATAAGTTTTAAACTCCATAGCCAAAGCCTTTGGAGCTTTCTTAAAAAATTTATTACAAAAAAGCTAGCAATTTTACATAAGCCTCCTACTTAATATATAATTGTTAAATATAATAGTGCTTTATAATTAAATTAAAAGAGAGTTGAAGTTTATGGTATCAATAGATTTACTTTTATATAATGGAAAGATTATAAGTTTAGAAAATAATAATGCTATTTATCATTGGATAGCTGTAAAAAATAATTTAATATATGATTTGGGCTATGGTGAAGACTTTAAAAAGTATATATGTAATAGTTTAGATGTAATTGACTTAAATGGCAAAACTATTCTTCCAGGATTTTACGACAGTCATGTTCATTTAGTTCAAACAGGATTAAATAATTTAAGTCTTGACTTGAGTAAATGTACAACCCTTAAAGAGATATTTAAGTTAATTGAAAATAAAACTAAAGAAACTCCTAAAGGGCAATTTATAAGAGCCACAGGACTTGACGAATATAAATTAAGTGAAAAAAGATTTCCTAATAGATATGAACTGGATAATTGTGCACCAGACCATCCCGTATGGATAAATAGGGTTGAATATCACACTAGCATAGTAAATTCCCTAGCTCTTCACAAGCTTAGAACACCTTTAAATGCAGAAGGAGTAGAAACTAAAGGAAATATTCCTACAGGCCTTCTAACTGGTAGTGCCAATGCTCTTGTAAGAAAAGAAATATTAGCCAAAATTAGTTCAGAGATGAGATTAGAAGGAGTAAATAAAACCCTAATAGATGCTATAGCTAAAGGAGTAACTTCTATAAATGCTATGGAAGGTGGTTTTACCTTCCATGATAAAGATGCTGAGTTCATTTATAAAAATAAGGATAGTTTTCCAATAGATATTATATTATTTTATCAAACAGTAAATATAAATAAAGTTCTTGATAAAAAGCTGAAAAGAATAGGTGGAAGTATATTTTTAGATGGTTCTTTCGGCTCTAGAACTGCCGCTCTTTCAGAACCTTATTTAGGTTATACTGATGTTTATGGAAAATTATATTTTACTCAAGATGAAATTAATTCTTTTATTTTAAAGGCTTATGAAAATAACCTACAAGTTAGTACCCACGCTGTAGGTGAAAGAGCAATTGAACAAATTATAACTGCTCATGAATATGCTGAGAGTATATATCCTAATAGAAATCTTAGAAATAGAATTGAACACTTTGAGCTTCCATCCTTAAATCATATAAAAAGAGCAAAAAAACTTGGATTAATTGCATCAATGCAGCCAACTTATGAATATCTTTGGGGTGGTTATGATAAAATGTACTCTAAAACAATTGGTAAGAAAAAATGTGAAGAAACTAATCCATTTAGAGAAATAATTGATAATGGATTAATAATTTGTGGTGGTTCAGATAGTGATGTAACTCCTATTAATCCTATTTTAGGTATTCACTCTGCTGTCAATCATCCTATAACAAATCATAGAGTATCTGTTTTAGAAGCTATCAAGATGTTTACTATAAATAGTGCCTATGCAGTTTTTGAAGAGAACATTAAAGGCTCTATTAAAATTAACAAATATGCTGATTTTGTAGTATTAAATGAAAATCCTTTAGAAATACCTAAAGAAACTATTAAAGATATAAAGATTTTAGCAACTATAAAAGAAGGACATATTCTTTATGAAAATGACCTTAGATAGTAAAAGATATTATGTAAAACAAAGGGTGATGTCAGTTGAAAAAACTTGAAATGTACCTTCTTGGCAATATAGAAATACGATTAAATAATCAATCAATCTTAGAAAAATTAAGCAGCAAAGCAATTGCTTTATTATGTTTTTTATCTGCTAATAAGGGTAAAAAATTTGGAAGAGATAAATTAGCTGATTACTTTTGGAATGGAGTTAATATTGAATCTGCTAGATACAATTTAAGATATAACTTTTGGAACATACGTAAAATTATAAATGAAAATAAATCTTCTGAAGACATATTAATTAGCTCAAAAGATTCTTGTATGATTAATCCTAATTATGATTTTTATATAGATATCTTTCATTTGGATGACATATTAAATTCTATAGAAAAAAATCAAGATAGAAAAGCCTGTCTCAATAATGCTAAAAAACTTTTTAGAGGTGAATTTCTAGAAGAATTTTATATAAAAAACTGCCCTGAATTTAATGATTGGATATTTTATGAAAGAGCAAAATTTCAAAGAACTTATGAAGATATTTTATGTAAGCTTATAGATTTGCATTATGAGGATAAATGTTATGATCATGCCATTAATCTTTTAGAAGAAATGTTAAATATAAACCCTTTTAAAGAAGAACTATATTTAAAACTTATGAAAATATATATTGATTTAGGTGATAGAAATTCTGCCATTAAACAATATGAAAGATGTGAAAATATTCTTAGAGAAGAATTGAATATAAGACCTATGCAGGATATCCGCAATCTTTACGAGGATTTAATTAAAGGTTCTTTAAAAGTTTCTTACACTGAAAGGACCTGCGCAAAATTGATGCTTTCAAAGGCAAATAAAAATCATATAAAAACATTAAAAAACAATTTATTAAAAACTTCTTATAAAACTATGATATATACAAAATGCTACCCTATAGAAACCATAAATTACTGCTGGATTTCAAGTATTATTGATGGTATCCTTTCAATTTATGACATATCAAAATTAAAAAAGTTTGAAAAATATTACTGGGTAGATTTACTTAGAGTACATCCTAAGGTTCAATGTATAGATGATACTTTAAGTGTAAAGGATATACTAACTGCTGATACAGAAAAAAATAGAATTTTTATTGCTTTAGAAAATTTATTAAATTACATTTCTACTATAGGTACTGTTACAATCATAATAGAAAATCTCCCTATGGTAGATGCTATTTCCTTCGAATTTTTGCAATACTATATAATAAAAAATGAAAATATATCTATAGAATTTATTATCACTTCTGATGAAGACGATGATAAATTTAATAAATTATCTCAACTTTTTAATTAAATGTTATCTGTAGTGGCGAACATTGTTCGCCACCTCTGTCCTTTTTAAAATAACAATTAAAGATTTTAAGATTCTTTTGAAGAATAATAACAGGTAAAATTTAACATTTTAATATTTCTATAAATATTAAAATTAAAACTTACTCCAGAAGAAGAAATAATTGTTTCTCCCTTTTTTTCTAACTTCCACTTTTCATCTTCATCTATGTTTATAAAATGTCTATCTGCTTTAAAAACTTTATGTATTTTAGTAACATATGCAAATTTACAATAACTTTCTAGCTTATTATAAATACACTGACCTCCAATTACGTATATATCATCACTATTATAATTTTTAAGAACTTTAAACAAATCCTCTAAAGAATTTACAACTATAGCATCTTTAACTTTATAACTTTTATTTCTAGTTAAAATTATATTGGTTCTGTTTTTCAGTGGTGCTTTATTAGGAAGTGATTCTAAAGTAGTTCTTCCCATAACTACAACCTTTCCCATAGTTTTCTTCTTAAAATCTTCTAAATCCTCTGGAATATATGTTAATAAATTTCCACCATTACCTATACCAAAATTCTTATCAACAGCAACAATTAAATTCATACTTTCTCTCCATTTTTATAATATTTTATAACTAATATTATTTTACCATAGCCATAATTTTAATGCACAATCTTCTTAATTAACGTGAGTTCGAAAAACAAAACAGCTTATGAATAAATATGGTTACAAAAAAAGCAAAAAAGTACCACCGTAAGATTGTGGAATAATATTCCAGCTAAACTAAAGTCACGTAGTTATCTAACCTTAGAGAATGTAACTGTATAAACCACTAGTCCAATAACTTGATGCCTTTATTTTTAACTTGCTTTCTAATATTTTTCTAACATCTTTATTATTTTTGATATCATTCATAACTGCCCCTATAAAATCACGAGGATAAGGTTGCATTCTATAAATCATTGAATTCTCCCAATCATATTTATCACCCTCAATTATATATTTATCTACGTAATCTCTACCGTATGCTGTTTTTGTATAATTGTAAACATTAATTATAGCTTTATTGCCGTAAAATCTAATAGTATGGGTATAATTTCTTATATCAGAAGTACCACCATCATCAAATCTTCTCTCGTATTGAGATGGATCATATCTGTCATATACTTCTTCATAAACTTTTTCTTTCATTAGCTCTTTTATATATTCAACTAAATCATTAACAACTGCATCTAATATATCACTGCAAACATTATAATAAACTTCTCTTAAACTAGGCATTTACTTTCTCTACGCTTTCATTCAACTTCTCTTGCATATCTTTTATTTCATTAACCAAAGCATCTATATTATCTTCATTTTCTTGTATTTCTTCTTTTTTATCTAATAAATTATATATTTCTTCTATATATATCATCTGACAGTTCTATAGTATTTTTTAACATTTTTAAATACAATGAAGATATTTCAGCTAATATTTTATCTAATTCGTATTTAACTTGAAGCAATAAATCACTTGGGTCATTGATTATTGATAGTATTTTATCTCTATCTTTAATTTTATCCAAATCTAAATGTATATTAGTTAATTCTTCAAGCATAACTAATATTATATCTTCTTCTGTCAAGCCTGTTACTGCCTTATATATACCATTCTCTTCCTGTATTTTAGTAGCTTTAATTAATAACTTTAATATCTTATCTCTTTGTTCTGGTGTTGGATTGTATATTTCTACTGGATGGTCTGGGTCATTGGTTTTTATTATTGTCCTTAAATTTTCTCTTCCTAATTCACTTAAATTAATACTCATTATTTATCTACCCCTTTTATTAATTTTTATATTTAAAAAAAGAATAGCAAAAACCACTATTCTTTATTAATTTCTTATTAATTTAATATTTTCAATTATGTATTTCTTAAGCTGCTATTTTTTCGAGATTATTATTTATATATTCCATAATCTCTTGATAACTCTGGCTTTGAATTTTACCATCTTTAATAAGATGCTTCACTATATATGCAATTCCTTTAGATTTAATTAAGGTTTTGCAGTATACATGTCCATTTTTAGGATTCACAATATCTATTATTTTGAAATACTCTGAATAAGCTTGATATGGTTGATTGTTATCCATTAATATTTCTTTGTTTCTCAAATATGCAAATAACTTATTTCTTCCCATACCTTTGATGTCTAATAGTTTTGCTAACTTATTAATGTCACATAGATTTTTGCTATTTGTTATTCTGTCTGCTATGACTATCTGATCTTTCACCTTTTCTAATACATCTTCTTTGGCTAACACTTTTTCTACTTCTAATATTTTTCTACATAATACTTCATTTCTATTGAAATATTCCATCTTCTTTTCTTCGTCAGTTTCCAAAAATATAAATGTCAATATTAAAATGTAACTTTTTGATCATCTAATGCTTCATTTATTAGAAATTCATTCATATTTTTAGAATGAGCTAAAAACTTCTTTCTCTTTTTTGATTTAAAACCTATAATACCCTTATCATTTTCATTTACACAATCAAGATTGGTTAAATCATCTTTGTTTTCCTTAGATAATTTAACCAATCTCAAACAATTTAAAAAATCAGCTTGTCCATATTCCATTATTAGCACTCATTTTCATCTGTAAATCTCTTAAAGAAGTTAATTAATTTACTTGCATTTTCCTTTGATTTTTCGCTTGGTAAAGTCTTAGCTTCTCTTAAAACTCTTTCAGCTTCTTTACCATATAGTATTGGTGTTGCCGCTATTTGTGTAGCCATTTTTATTCCCCCTTCATAATCCCCTCTTCTAATTTTGTAATGTTTTTTAGTCTTTGTCCATCTTTTAATGTCACCACATATGATGACATTACGTGTCATTACATCCTTATTTTTCTTCATTTTATCACTCCTCGTGCGTATTTGCAGTATATAACCGCTATTTGACTATATTTTCCGATTATAATCAATATTTTATACTTATTTGTATTTTTTTCACCATATATTGTAAATATTTAGAGTGATAAAATATCTAAAAATTAACACATTAATTTACAAAAGTCATGTATTTTCTACAATTAAACATATAATGTTAACTAAGTAAAGAATACATAACTTTTTGTAGATATATAAAATTAACTGAAAACATTCTACTTATAGACAATTTATTACTGAAGCAAATTATGAAATTCTTCTTCTGATACTACTCTATATAACTTGTACTTTCCTTCTATTACGGCAATAATATCAGTACCATTAGAAGTCGAATAAATTTCTGTTCCTTTTTTTAATTCGCTAGCCTCAAAATTTTGAGCTTGATACTTACAGGTTTCATTAGGTGGATTTCTCATAATTGATCCTATGCGTTCACCAATATCATTCTTGCTAGCATAGTCACCTGTAAAAATATAATATTTCTCATTTACCATCACAAAGTCTGGCCATTTAATTGGCTCTTTTGAACTTTTTGGCTCAATATATGATAGCGACATCATGCACGCAATAAATATAACTATGAGAATACCATATACATATTTACTTTTTTTCATCTCTTATTCCAAATATTTATCTCTTGCTTCAGAAATAACATCTTCAAATTTATCACTTGTGATGGATCGTGCTCTTAAACCCTCTTCATATATAAGTTCTTCAGATGGATCTGCTGGTACTTTTCCATAATCAACTGCTGTCGGAACATACCATCTATCATGATCAGAATAATGAAGAAATAGTACATACTCATTTCCTGTATTCATCTTCGAATAATTAGCTATATGATATACTTTTCCAGTTCTTTTATCCGTTGCCTCATTTTCTATTATTGGAATTTTATCTCCTATCTTTAATTCTGAATCATTTTTATATATTTTAGAAATTTCAAAATCGGATAGTGTATATAACATTACTAATTGATTATTATTATCATAGATAAACTGTGGTTCTGCTTCAGTTACTTTTTTACCATATACAATAATTGGAGATGCAGCTTCTAACTCTTCAAGATTATCATATGAGTCAGTTTTCCCATCAAATACAACATGTTCTAACTGTGATGATGACTTATTGGACATAAAAGGAATCATGAAACATGACAATACTAATACTATACCAATTACTGTATAAACTCTTTTTTTTGACATATATATTACCCCCTTTTTATTTATATAACGCATTTAAGCCATTTATGTCATCTGATAATAGATATGCTTTACCATTAAATCCATATTGCCTCATAACAGCAATCGAATCATTAGACTTTTGTGTATGAGCTAATCCTAATGCATGTCCTACTTCATGTACAACGGTTTCCTGCCTATTGCTAGTAGTAGTGCCTAGAAATGACCTATAATAAGTAATTTTCTTATAACCACTAGTTACTGGATCACATACTCCATAAGTACCATTATCTGAATTATAGAAACTCTGATAAATATTGCATGAGCTAGGATCGTTTGTCCTTGATAATCTCACACCTGCAATACCATTCCACTTTTTAGTGTACTCTTCCATTATACTAGTAAAATCATAATTTAAATCAGAAGCTGCATAAAATTTCAAAGAACCAACAGAAGAAAATGGATAGTTATTGTGGACATATGCATGGGTAGCCAAAGAATTCCCCATTAATCCAATAATTGTTAATGCGGCAACTGCTACTTTTTTAAACCTTATTTTCATGTACACCAACCCCTTCATATTTTATAAAATGTATTATCCTAAATATACTATTCAATCCATATTTTATCAACTTTTCCTTTTATTACTTTTAACTGAATTTAATATTTAAATAATACAATAAAAATTTTAATAAAAAAGACTAAAGAACTTTAATTCCCTAGTCTAAATACATATAATACTATGTTATTTTTTAATATTAACTCTCTCTACTTTGTTTTTCCATTTTCTCCTTTTATTTTATTTAAAACTTGAATCCTTTGAATAGAATTCTGTATAGTTTCTAAACTGTCATCAGAAATTCCGCCACCTATAACATATATATCCTCTATATCTCCGCCTTACTTATTAAAGAAATCTTCCCATCTCATAGCGTTTGCATCATCAACGAAAGCATTGAACCTCCCACGACTAAAGTCGCAGGATTCTTTATACGTTGTTTGATATTTAAATTTCTACCTAATAGGCAACCCTTAAACGTATAGGAGTGTCCAAAACTCCATTATCCATTATCATAATTAATGACTTTGGACTACATTTTAAATATTTTCTCAATATATTTATACTTCCATTCACATCAGAATTTATTAATATACCTTTATTACTTTTAAATAAGCCACGATAAATTCTTCTACTCTTATTATATGTGTTTTTGTTTATATCTTCTAAATCTAAGGCACTACAACCACTTGTATAACTCTCATTTTGCATAACAACTGCCATTCCTAATAATTCTGCTTTATATTTAATTTTATCAACTAATTCTTGTTGAGGTATTTGTACAAATGATTTAGCTAAATTCTGTTGTTTAACTCCTGAAAAATCTCCAATAACAATGGTATTACACATATTTATTATCGCTAAATCAATAATCTTTTTACTTGTTTTGTGAATATAATCTTTTATGAAATTGTTTCGCTTGGTCTGCAATTTAATTAACCTGAGTTCGAAAAATAAAACAGCTTATGGATAAATATGGTTACAAAAAAAGCAAAAAAGTACCCCTGTAATCTTGCGGTATAATATTCCAGTTAAACTAAGGTAGCATAACTATCTAACCTTAGGGATGGTTTCTTAGGAAGAAAGCTGTATGCAATCAATCCAGAAACTATATTTACTATAAAATTATTAAAACTTCTATGCCTACTATGCTCTATCTGACATATATTTTTTAAATAGTCATTTATAGTTTCAATAATAGATCTTTTCCTAAGTAGAATCTTATCTTCCATCAACATTGGTTTATTTTTCATGTTTTTCTTTATTTTTGTTTTATTGTCATAACTTCACTTAGTGATAAGTTTTTACTTTTTATCATTTTGAAATTACTATCGTTGTTTTCAGTATTTTCAGCTAGAAAATGGCTTTTACAGTTCTTTTCAAAGGCAATACAATAATTGTCTACATCATAAAATATTTCTACTAATAAATTTTGCATAAAATCCCATCTACTTTGTTTTGTTTATTGGCTTTTACTTATATAATAAAACATTTTGATGGGATTTTTTATATTGAATTTTTTCCATCGAACTCACGTTAATTATATCCAATATATTTTTTAAAATTTCCAATACCAAATTATTTATTTCAGAGAATAATTAAATTTATTTCTAAAATTGTGATTAAGTTTATATATTTATATAGAAAACAAGTAATTTGAGAGGTAATCATTGAGTGGTATAACTAGACAAATAATATTAATTCCTGGAATAATGGGGAGTACCTTATCTCAAAAGCAACTTACAGTATGGCCTAAACATATTTCACATATTTTTGATATTAATTTTTATGATGTACTTAAAGATTTAGATGATAACTCTATATCTGCTTCTAGCATAATTTCTCTAGTTTATAACAGTTTAGAAAAATTTTTAAAAACTCAATGTACAGAATATACGAATTTTTATTATGATTGGAGACAAAATAATCTCTTTCAGCCAAGTATTCTAAGAGGAAAAATAAATAAAAATGTAGATGAAGTAGTAATTGTAGCACACAGCATGGGTGGCATTATAACCAAATTGTTTTTAAATGAATATAAAAACGATCCTATATTATTGAAGATAGGCAAAATAGTAACTCTTGGAACTCCTTTTAATGGTGCTCCTGATGCTTATAAAGCTATATTATTTGGAAAATCTGTTCCTAATGAACTATTCCCTATAATATTATCTAAGGGAGAGTCTAGAAAAATTATCAAATATTTCCCAAGCATATATCAACTTTTACCTAATGAAGATTACTGCAATTATTATGCAAGTATTGATGACTATTATTTGATTAAAGATGATCACTGCCTATCTTGGAAAGAAATTTATAATGACATATATAAAACTTTATTAAAAGAAGTAGATTTAGATGTAACCCTAACTTTTGACAAATTTTATAAAGCTTTAAATTCTCCATTGCCCCCTAATATAACTCACCATGAAATCATAGGGTTTAATATACCCACTTTATGTAACTTTATTGAAAAAAATGGTGATTATAAAGGCAAATTCAATGATGGTGATGGAACGGTACCCCTTTACAGTGCTTTAACTAATACATCTAAAAAATATTTTGTAAAATGTGATCATGGTGAGCTGACAAGAAGCTCTATTGTTCATAATATCTTAAAGAAAATTTTTGATAATACTGAAGTGCAATATGGAAGTAAACATAAAATTTATACTTTTAACGACATAAATTCTATGGACTTTAAATATAAAATTGTTAAAATAGCTTGCCCAGTAGTTGTATACTTGAAAGATAAAAAAGGAAATACTCTTTATGGCAGTGGAGAAAATCTTCAATTAGATAAATTAAATATATACAGTTATAACAATAAGGTTCAAAGTATAGGTGATAGTATCTATTTCATAGTTGAAGATGAAGATAATAGTGAAAGTTTCGTTATAGAAGGATACGATAGAGGTGCAGTAACAATTTCTATAGATGAATATGAAAATGGTAAATTAAAAAAGACTGGTGTCTTTAAAAGTTTTAATATTGATAAAGGCATTAAAGCAGACTTAATAATTAGTTCAATCATTGATAAATTTCAATTATTTATCAATAATGGTATAGAAAAAATCAAACAAAAACTTTATATTTTAGACAGCTCTACTAATAAAAATAATATAAATCTTCCTAAAACAAAATATAGCATTATAGGAGAAAAAATTAATGCTTCTGATGAAGGATATTTATATGGTACTGGAAAAGTCGATTTAAAAATAGATAACTTAGAAGAAGGTTCTTATGGCGTAGTTCAAACCTGGTGCTCCGTAAACAAAAATAAACCTATATTAATCGATAATGATAACTTAACGGACTTAGAACTAAAGCCTGGTATAAATAATATTATAGTTTATTCTAAAGATGCTCTAGGAAATACAGAACCTATAGAAGAAAAGACCTTTTATTATTTAGATATTAAGGATATCAAAGTAAAATTAAAATTTAACAGCCTGTCTTATTATGTTTCTGTGGAATTAAACAATAAAAATCTTTATAAAGAGATTGAACTTATTGATTTATCTTTAGTAGAAAATCATACACTTACTAGAATAACCTATGATTTTATTAAAAGACCTATGGAAATAAGAGTTAAGGATGCTTTTGATATAGAAAGGCGTTTGAACTTTACTATTGATGAGGATGCTATAGAAAAAATAATAAAATCTCATAAAGACAGTTATAAATATATTGATTCCTTTATGAAAGGCCTACAAGCTACAGACTATAAAATCTATAAAAAAGAGGAAGATTCACTGGTAGAATTAAAGTCTTCTAAAGAAATTAATATTAGAAATAACACTTCTCTATTTATACTATCTGATATTTTTGAAGTCGAAATATTAAAAGAAGAACTTTTAAAAGTAGTATTTAGTAATCTTTATGAAGAAATAGATTTAAATAGTAGTAACTCCTATAGTTTTACTTATAAAATTTTTAATAATTCTTCAAAGGAAATGTTACTGTGTCCTAATTTGAAATGTTATATAGGAATAAAAAATGAGAATAATGCCTTTAAAGAACTCTATAAGTTAGCTACTAATTCAAATGAAGATTTTACTTATACTTCAAATTTAATTCCTAAAGATTTAAAAAGTTCACTTTTAAACAAAAACATTTTTTCTGAAGAATTCAATAGATTTTTTCTTATAATCCAAGGAAAAATTAATGGTATTAAAATCCTTAGAATTCATAATATAGTTTTCAGATATTAGGTATTTTTAAAAAATTTACATTGCTAATTCTCAATTATATAAATATAAGCTAAGGCAATTTGTTAACACAATTTCTTAAGTATACAGATTAAATTTAGAGATGGTATATCTATATGCCTTAAAGGAGTTATTATGAAAGTAATATTAATTAATATAATACTCTTAATTATACTTTTTTTAATTTATAAATATTTATATAAAAGTTGTAGTAAAAAACTTTTGTTAGATATTTTTATACTAACCTTGTACACAAATTTAGCAGCACCTTTAATAATCTTTACTATTAATTTAATTCTAAGAAAATATTATAATCTTAATGAACTTCACTTGATTTTTACTTTTTTTCCATTAGCAATTCCAACTATTAATATTTACAAAGAAAAAAATAAAGAAAGTTCAAATAGAAAAATTTTAGATAAATACGAAGAGAAAATTATATGTACCATATTAAAAGAATTGGAAAAACAGCATATGTATGTTAATAGAAATTCAATAAACATAGCCTTTAACAATTTAAGAGGAGACTTTTATGCTGATGTAATAATTACCCTTTCTATTCCAAATGAAGAATACGATTATTTTAAGGATTATTTAGAAAAAAGCTTATCTAAAAAATTTAAAGATGGACATTTCAATGTGACCTTTAAAATTTATAAATAAAAATATACAATAACTAATTTAAATTTTCGGGAGAACACTGTTCTCCCCCTACATAAAATAAATAGAATGTTTTATATCTAAATCTGTAACAACTAAATTATCTACAATTTCATTAAAAAATTTATAAAATTCTTTTATATTTTTATCATCCATAGCTCCCCCATAATATAAAGATTTTTTACTTTTATAATTTTTGATACATTTACTTTTATATAAAATAGGTAATTTACATAATCCATTTCAGCCTCATAATATGATAAATTATAAGAGGCTTTTTTTGAAATTCTTAAAATATATGCATTGTTTTCATTTTGTAATTAGTGTTTCTTCTATTTTTTATCCTGTATTTCAAAATATATTGATTTAATTCCATCTTCAACAAATGTTTCAATTTTTACAAATCCAACTTTCTCTAATAGTCCTATTGATTCATAATTATTGGAATATGTAAATGCTGCAATTTTTCTATATCAAACTTATTGAATACTTCTTTAACAAAAGTTTTTGTAGCCTCTGTTGCTATACCCTTTCCCCATAACTCCTTTTCAAAAATGACAAAACTTAGCATAGACATTTTTTCATTACTTTCATCTATACTATAACACCAAATGTCTCCAACATATTTTTCTTCAAAATATATTACTTTGCCGTAACTTAAAGCATCTTTCTTTAGTGATTCATCAAATAATCTTAATGATTCCTCTAAAGATTCAATACTAAAGGGAAATAATTTTTTTATTTCTTCATCTTGAGTTTTTTCCCAAAAGGTTACTATATGATCCTTTCTTCTTATTTTTAGCACTATGTCCATAAAATTCATCCTTCCACTATCTACATTTATAACATATCTAGATTCTTTTTAATTGTAATATATTCCCTAAAAAACATTTTTCTCCTTCTATCTATTTAAATAGAAACAATGTACATTGATTTATTGAAATAAAAACACTGTATTATTCAGATTTGAATAATACAGTGTTTAATAATTCCCTCATTTTTTACTTATTACATTAAATAAGAAGAAAGTAAGTCCACTTCCTTTTTCTCAAATATTCCTCTATCTTTTCACCTAGTTCTTTTCAGCCTATATCATTGCAAATCCTCTGTTGGATATTTAAAACATCCATTGCATTTTATAGAGTTTTTTTACATCTATAGGAAAAACCCCCATTCGCTTACCTGTTTGCAGCCTTACTACCTGTGAAGCATAAACTCCACTACTTTATTGTGTAAAAATGGTTGAATCAAAGGATAAGTCAGTTCAGTTGGTATTTCCTTAAATAAATTTATTTCTTTTATCTCAAACTGAGGAAGTTTTTCTATTTCTTTTATTTCAGCATAGAAAAGTTCACCAAAAGATTCGGTATAATTCTCAGTTTTATCTCTTTCTACTGAATATATACATATAGGCTTTAATGTAAACTTCGTTGCTCCCGTTTCTTCAAATAACTCCCTTAAAGCAGCATCATTAATAGTTTCATTTTTCTCTCTATGTCCACCTGGTATCTCCCATGTACTCCTATCATTATGTTTAACATAAATCCAATTTTCTTTAAATTTTGCCATTATTACTGCAAATTTTAATTCACAGTCTTCCACTGTATTTAAATCATAAAAGTTTACTTTTATCATCAAAGCCACCTCACTAAAAATCCTATTGAAAATATTCCTTAACCAAATCATCCATAGGATATTTGTCATATTAGATTAACTTGATTTTAAACCCTCCCATAATACTAGAGTCAATAAATTGAACATTATTGCTTATTCTTAATTGGAAAACAAACCGCTGTAATAAGTTATTCTATATCAGATTCAATTTCAAATGATACATGATAAATATTAAATGGTGAGCCATTTAACTGGTAATTATTATTAGTAATCCATTTGGCTATTGCTTGGTTTACTTGGTAAAGCTGACTATATCCGCCTTTAACAGTTGTAGTTGTAGCTAAAATTGAATCAATAAATTTGAACTTAACATGCTCAGTATCTTTGAAATCACTTTTAATTATTCTTTGAATTTCTACATCAATCCCGTTATCTTTATATTCATGATTTCCAACGGGTATTTTTCGAGTTAATGTTTCATTTTTCCGTTGCTTTCTTATTTCAATAAGATTTAAAACATTATATCCAATGTTAGATAAAAATTTTACTACTATCTTCAGCTACGAAGATAGGATATTTTGCCTCCATATACTCTCTAAATTCTTCCTTTGCCTGATTTATTTTAGGTGTTGATGTAATTCCTTTAAGCCCTTTTAACTCAACTCTAAATTGTGCTATTAACCTTGATATTCTTTCTTCATCATCTATTTAAGCTAAACGTACAATCATTATTTTCACCTCTTTTAATAATTTATTCTATATATTATTCCAATTAATTTTAATATATTTTATAAATATATTATTGTTTAATTTTGGAATAATATTGTTCATATTTTTAATTTCAATAGCTGCATCACATAACAATTAAATTATGAAACAAGATATAAAACTCTAAATCATTCAAATTCATATTAATCCCATTGCCCTGGAAATCTCAATTTTTGCAGTTTAGGAAACTGCTTGGTATGTTCCTCAACTTCTTCTTTTGGAAGATTTTCAAAAACTTCTGAGTTGTAAAATTTCCCTTTTATTCCTTTCATGCTATTTTCTCTTAACTCAATTCCCATAAATGCATCAAAGTTTTTACCATCAGCAGTTGTAATATTAAAGTTATCACAAGTCTTAAATCCTATTTGAGGATAATAATCTGGCTCTCCAAAAATTACAATACCTTTATACCCCTTATTTGCAGCTAAGTCCATTGTTTCCCTTAAGAGTAGCTTTCCAACTCCACATCCTTGCCATTTAGGCTCTACACAAAGAGGTCCAAAGGTTATGATTTCATGTATATTTTCACCATCAACAACTCGTGCCTTTGAATACATTATGCATCCTATCACTACTCCATCTTTTACTGCTATTCTACTTAGTTCTGGAAGATAGTCCTTATCTTCACGTAATTTATGCACAAGATAATGTTCATCGCATCCAAGATGATGCTTATTCCAAAATGCATGCTGTGTCATTAACTCTACATTGTACCAATCATCCTTTGTTTCCATCCTAATTTCTACTTCTTCATCACTTAATTTTTTCTTTTTTTTCTGGAAACCATCCAAATTCTAATCTTACTTCTTTTCTTTGTAAATCATTATTCTTGTAGCAGCAAGTATCCATACCAATTAAAGTAAATCCTTCATGCTGATAAAAATCTATTGCATTGACATTACAAGATTGAGTTTCTAATATAATAGCTCGGCGACTTTCTCTTCTTGCCTGTTCCTTTGCTATTTCAATTAATGCATGACCTATACCTTGTTTTTGATATTTTTCAGATACCCAAAGTTCTGTAATTCTTAAACGATTAGACCATAATTCTTGATCAGTTTCAATTGCAGCAATTAATTCGCCATTAACTAATACTCCCCAAGCATAAGCATTTTCCCAATGGTCTTCATATAGCTTATCTGGAAAATCATATTCTTCTGGTGTATGGGTTACTGGCTCTATAAAGTCTTTCTTTTCTATTTCAACAGCAAATCCTTTATTTGTTTTATTTACTATAACATCATAATACTTATCTGTTTTATACCTTATTGGAATTATAGTTCCTTTCCATTTTTCTTTTGGTAAATGTATGATTTCATATTCCATAATCCTTACCCTTTCTTTTTTATATCAATTATTCTCTTGGCATTCTCTATTCTTCTAATTCTATAGTTATTATATTTTCTCAGCAAATTTTACTCTTTATCTGCATATCATCTAACTAACCTTTACCTCATGTATCCTTACTATTACAGGTCAATTATACTACATATGTAAAATAATTCATCGAATAATTTTAAGCTAATTAGTTTTATAACATAATATTTCACCTTATTCATTCTCTAAAATATTTTATATATAGTATAGATATACCATCTATAAATTTAATCTGTATACTTAAGAATTTATATTAATAAGTTGCCTTAGCTTATATTTATATAATTGAGAATTGACCATGACAATGGATAATTATGGATTTTCTACCTCTGGGGTGCAGTATGATATGGTACTACATCTGCAACATTAGATGATAATTTAGTAACATTGGTTATCTCTATAATATTAGTATTATATCACTGGTTTTACTTTTAAGCTTTACTGAAGTCCATGGTAACCCTAAAGGGCTTAGCGCTGTTCCCCAGGGGTGCTAAAAAAGTTATATCTTTTCGCATATTTAGATTTTTGTTAAGCATATATAGATATTTAATATAAAAACTACAAAATATTTTAAAATAATGTAAAAAAAGCCGTAAAATTCACATTTGAATAATACGGTATTGACTATTACTATTTATTTTTATATTAATACAAAGCTAAGCTTTTGCTTGAACATAAACCTTTATTTTATCAATTCTCTTTTCTTTTATTTGTTCTAACTTGAATACTAAATTTTCATATTCAATATTTTCTTCCTCAGTAGTTTCAGGAATACGTCCAAGAAGGTCAACAATAAATCCACTTACTGTATCATAATTGTCATTTTCAATATCTATATTAAAATAATCACTAAAATCATCTAATGAAAGCATACCATCTATTATAAAAGTGTTGTTATCAATTTTCTCTATAGCTGGTTCAGCTTTATCATATTCATCTTCTATATTCCCCATAACTTCTTCAATAATATCTTCTATAGATACTATTCCGGAGAATCCTCCATACTCATCAATTAATACAGCCATATGCTTTCTAGAGCTCTGCAATTCTTTAAATAATTCATCAATATTTTTTGTTTCTGGAACAAAATATGGTTGCTGTAATATACTCCTAATATCTACATTTTCAAAACCATACTTTCTTGCCTCAATGAAGAAATCTTTCATATAAAGAATACCAATGATATTATCAATATCTTCTTCATATACTGGAATCCTTGAATATCTTTCTTCCATTAGCTCATCTAAAATTTCACTTAAAGGAGTATTTATATTAATTAAATACACTTCTGTTCTTGGCGTCATTATTTCTTCTGCTAATTTATCATCAAAATCAAATATACTATTTATCATCTCTTTTTCAGTTTCATTTATAACTCCATTTTCTTGTCCTACTTCTACCAAAGACTTAATTTCTTCTCTGGATACTTTTTCATCTAAACCATCTATTTCAAGACCAAATAATCTAACTAAAATATTAGTTGATGCTGAAAGCAGTTTTACAAATGGTACAGTTATCTTAGATACATATAATATAGGCATTACAGAAATCATTGCTATTGTTTCTGATTTTTGCAGTGCTACTCTTTTAGGAAATAACTCACCAAATACTAATGTTATATAAGAAAGTATAATAGTAACTAATATTATAGCTATTTGTCCACTATAAGGAATATTGAATCTTTTTAAATATTCTGCTAACCCTCCAGATAATCCAGTAGCAGCAGAAGCACTTGAAAAGAATCCAGCAAGAGTTATTCCCACTTGAATAGTTGACAAAAACTTCGTTGGCTCATCCATAAGCTTTAATAATAGATTTGCTTTTTTGTTTCCCTCTTCTGCAAGAATTTTCATTTTATTCTTATTTAAAGATACTATAGCCATCTCTGCTGATGCAAAAAATGCATTTATTAATGTTAAAATGACTATTAAAATTAATTGTGAAGTTACATTCGCCGGTTCAGGGTCTGTTTCCATTATCCATTCCTCCAAAAATAAAATATTTTCATCATAGTACCATAAATTACAACAGTAGTAAAGCAAGTATCAATTTGTTTTTTATAATCATACATACCTTATAATATTATATTTTTTATTTAATATTTTTATACCTAATTATCCTTTTGTATTTAGTGCAACATCCACATTTTTATTTTAATGTGACTCTATGCTGTAAAAAGCTAAATAATGGCAAGGAAGGATTATATTATATAAATAAGCTTAAATCAGAATTTGAGCTTACTGAATGATGTGGTATTTATAGAAGGGAAGCTTAAAGCTCCATCAAGCTTTAAAATTAAATAAAAGAATAAAACGTAATGATAGCATAGTAACTGCTTATAACAGCTTAGCACATCATTATTTACTATTAAAGGATTATGGAAGAGCTAAATTTAATGTAGATATGAGTATAGAAATTGGTAAGAATACTATGAATGATGAAAGAGCATCACAAATTTTTCATGAAGCCTTTGTTCTTTATATGAAATTTGATGAAGATGAAATGTTCAATTATTTTGATAAAACATTAGATAAGGCACTTTCAATAAGTGATAGTGAGACAATATTAGATGCAATGAATAGAATATTTGATTATTTTGAAGCGAAAAATAATATAAGTAAAAATTTAGAAATATTAAAATTTTTAGATAAAAAAACTAAGAATTATGATAAGAAAAATGAGTTAGGGCAAATATATATAAAAGCATTTAGTTATACAAATTCTTAAAAATACTAAAATTTGATTTTAACTATAATTTTTAGATATATATAAATTTAAAACTTAAACTTGATAAAAATAGATTTTTAATAGATATATAATTATTTAAAATCTCATAGAAGATTAAATAATTATTATAGGAGGAATTTTATGAGAAACAAAATTATTTCTATAATACTTAATGGAGTTCTTATGTTAAGATTATTTAGTGCTAACATAACTGTCAATAAGAATTTAGAAAGTGGTAAAATACAAGGTCAAATTCAATTAAAACTTTTAAATGATTCAGATCATAAACCATGGTAAAATCAAAAAGCAGGGTCTATCCCATTAGCATTTTAAAAATGCTAATGGGATAGACCCTATTTTACTTTTACTCCATCTAAATTACTGATTCTCCATTTTACTTTTTATTTCATCTATTATTGATTTTCCTTCTTCGCCTATAATACTAATTAATTTTGATGGCATAAATCCATTTTTATAAATTCTATCTTCATTCTTTTCTATCATTTCAATAATTATTTGTTCAAACTTTTCATAAGAAATTAGTCCATCATTATATGTATCAATTAAATCCTTAATTCTATGCCCTAATTCCTTAGGATTTTTATATACTGTTTTCATAGTAACTCCTTTATAAATCATAAATTTTAATATAATTATAATACATCCTATGATGAATTATTGCAAAGGAAAAAATAAATCAGTTCTTTCACCTATTTTATTGAATCCAATTTTTTGATACATTTCCTTTGCAGTATCATCCTCATCAGTAACCAGATAAATAGTATGACAATTCTCTTTTATCGCTATATCCATTAGTGATTTCAGAATGGTTGTTCCGTAGCCTTTGCGCTGATATGTGGGGTTAACAGCAAAATCCTCGATTTTCGCAATCCCCTTATATATAAACAAATCGCAATTTCCAATTATATCTCCGTTATGATAACAAAGGTAAGAATTTACCCCTTTGTTAGAAACATATACTTTACCCCGTCTATAACATCTCCTTGTACAAAAATCTTTCCCAAGATTTTTCTCATCCTGCTGCAAGTCACAAAATAAAATATCATCTATCATTTCTTAATTAGTAACCTTCTTTATTGTGCAGCCAGATAGAGCATTTAATTTTGAAAAATAAGAAATGTCAAAAGAATAATACCCATTTGTTGATATTTCAGCATTGTATTTAATAGCAGACATCAAAGAGCTGTTGACAACAGAATTCAGAAGAATATTACAAAATTTACTTTTTTTAGATAACCTCAGTGAAATTTCATCTTGTATAATGCTTTTCAATTCAACTTTATCCATTGCTTTTTTCATATATGTATAATTGTGATAATACATATCACTCAATTGATTATCACGAAATCTAATTATATTTTCATTTTCATAAAACTCTGTAAAACATTTTGTGTATTCAAATTCGCATTCTATAATTTTCTCATCTATTGTCATAATACATCCCCATTCCTTCTTTATATAATATAGATAATCTTTGCTACATATAAAATTGCTATTGTAACTTAATTTATATTTAAACTATAATATAAATTAAGTTACAATAGATTATTTCACTGCTGTATTATTTACTCAACTTTTTTAATGTATATTGGCTCATGATTATCTGGATCTATTTTTCCACTATCCTTAAAACCTAACGAACTCCAAAATGGCTCTCCGCTAACTTCCTCTGGTGTTAGATACATATATTCTGCACCATGACTAAAAAAGGTTCTTTCTATATGCTTAAATATATCACTTCCATAACCTTGATGGTGATATTGAGGTAACACATAAAATTCCATAATATATCCAAGGTTTGGAGGTAGGATATTTTTTATACCTCCCAAATCAACTGCATAAAAACAGAATCCAACCATGATATTATCATCATAACAAAGTTCAAAGTGCATATCTTCTCGGTTCCCTTGTATATCTACTCTTTGACGAGCATATTTAGTTATTACTAAATCACTTTCTTTACTTCCTATCTCTTTTAAATGTGGAATCCACATGTTTAATAGTTGCTCATATTGTTCATCATTCTCCTTTTGTATTTGAATATATTTCATATTTTTCATTAATTACTCCTTTTTAATATATAAAAAAAGAACTGGCGAACATTGTTCGCCCCTACAAAAATTAAATTTAACCATAATTGCAAATTTTGAATTGAAGTTTCAAAAGATATAACTTATTGAGCTATAAATTAACCTTTAAATTAGCTTATCTATATGGCTTATATATCAATATATAATATACCGTCACTTCCAATTTCTTTTTGGGCTATAACTTTTCCTAATTTATCTACTGCATAGGCACCTCCAAAATAATAATATTCGGTACTCTTTGAATGCTCAATATAATTAGTCATCAATGTTAATTAGGCATGTTATATTCAACTTAATTTTCTTAACAAAATGTGATTATAAAAAGATATATTTATATACTCATCTATGTCACACACTTTCATTTCAACTTCAAAGATTTTTTCTTGCCACATTGGATTATACTTAATTTCATTATTTTGCTGCAAAGCAAAAAAGGTTCTAACTCCAAGGATTTTTTCAATATTAACGTCTAAATCACCTATCCACTCTCTAACATCATTTATATTATAATAATCTACTTGTCCAAAATTCATAACCTTAGCTGCTTCCCCATCAAGTAGAGATATTGCTTCATCTACATTGTTTTCAAAAACAATTTTTTGCATGATTCTTCCTGCATGATTATGTTTTACTATAGATATTATCCCATTTGGTTTAAGAACTCGACATAATTCTCTAAATATTTCTTTTCGTTCTTTCGCATATTCAAAAACATTGTGACATATTATAACATCAAAAGAATTATCATCTTGCTCTTTTAATTGTTCTATATTACCAATAATCTGTTCATAATTATTGTCACATATTCTCATATCTATCATGCCAGCATCTGGTTCTATTGCTACCACATCATTATTCTTTGCTAAATGATTTGCAGTAATCCCTAATCCACTTCCAAAATCGAGAACTTTGCAATTAGTTACTTGTGGTAATTGCTGCCAAACCAATCTATAGTATAATACACTCCAAGGCTTTTTCATATTTTCTAAATATGTTTTTAAATCATTAATCATTATGTTCCTCATTCTTCCCCTTATATATTACTTTTTTACTAAACATTTCTGCTGGTGAGCCATCATCAATTTCATATAGTTTACATGATGTAAAACCATTTTTTAATACTATTTTTTTAGATGCTATGTTATTAGGATCTATTATTGCTGTAGCTCGCTGCATACCTTTTGTTTCTTCAACTTTCTTTAATAAATTTTCTGCAATTTCACTTCCATATCCCTTTCCCCAGTACTCAGGAAGCAATGAATATTCAACTTCTACCTCTGTAAAATTGTCATTTACTAAAAGTGCACCTAAGCCTATAAAAGTATTGGTAGATTCTTCAAAAACTTTAAATCCTCCAAAACTTTCTCCTTTTCTACCTTTCTCTAATAGCCCCTCATAACATTTTTTTGCTTCTTCCACTGAAAACACTCTTCCATAATTCATTACCATTACTTTTTCATTTGAAACTAATTTAAAGAAATATTGAAAGTCATCTTCTGAAATAAACTTTTTAAAATATATTCTGTTTATCAATCTTCTGTCCCCCTAGAATATTTGTATAAGACTTTCTCTTCATCTGCTTTATATTCCCCATAACTGCCTCCATTTTTAACTCGCAATTATTTCTTTTAACCTATAACAAAAATAATTATTTCGTTGCTTTATTTTATAACATGAGCATCACTTTTTCAGACTTTTCAGTTTTTTCTACCGTTACATTTCTATACCATTCAGTACATTCATATCATAACTCTATTTAATTTCTAAATTATTAAAACCAATTCCTTAGTCTCATCTTTGTTGATTACTGGAAAATTAAATCTTTCAGCTAAATTTCTACTTAAAGCTGTTTTACCAGTAGCAGGTGCTCCTATAACTATAACTATTAATTTCTCTGACATTTAAATATCCACTATGATTTGCTTAATTAACGTAAATAATATTTAAAAAATATTATTTACGCATCACCCCTCTGCTTAACACTTAATAATTAAAATAAATTTAGATTTTCTGAAGAACATTGTTCGCCCCTACAGAAAATACATTTTTAATACATATATATTCTCTTTTTAAATTATGTTAAACATTGCCATAATTGATGCTAAAGTGTTAACGCAGCCATGAAGTAACCAGCTTGAAATTATAGATTCTTCTGATTGTTTTTCATTAATTACTCCCATTAGCCACCCTGCCATAGCAGTGATTAAAGTAACTATTACTGCTCCTAATATTCCTGATAATTCCCTAAACATAATTCCATGCATTAATCCAAATAACAATGCTTGAATAGAATTTCCAATGTTAAATCCAAATTTTTTTACAAATCTTTTCGTTAAAAATCCTCTAAAAAAAAGTTCTTCAGAAAGACCTATCTGTAAAAAAGCATAAATTAAAGCTGGGAAAAGAGCAGAAATGCCTTTCCCTTTAAACTGAGAAGTTGCCATATTAGAACTATCTATAAATAATGGCACAATTATAAATGGTAAAAAAGATAAAATAAATATGGTAAATAAAAAAGTTATTATATAATTTCTTTTATTTTTTACTATTGGTTTCTTTACACCTAAATATTTTATAAAGCTTATCTTATTTTTATCTCTTGTAAGCCACCAAATAAATGGTAAAGTCAAAAATAACATAATTTGAATGATTGCACTAATCAATAAGTTAAAGATATTCATATTTCAAACTCCTATAATAAAGTAATCTTCTAAAGGCTTACTCTATAGAATAGACTTCATCAATTTCTTTTATCTATTTCTTCAAAAACAATTCTTCTTACCTTAGACGTTCTCTTAAAAAAATGCTCACAAGGAACATTTGTTATCATTATGATTTGAACGTCTTCCTCTAGGAAAACTTCATTTGATGCAAGGAATCCTGGTATTATCCCGCTATGGTCTACCCTTTCTCTAACTTTGCCTCCAAGTTTTTCAGAAATTAAATGTACTCCATATCCATAATAATCATTTTCTTTTACATTAATATGCTTATCCATTATTTTCTTTAATGATTCTTTGCTAATAAGCTCTCCTCCAATTAATGCTTTATTCCAAATGTATAAATCTTCGACGGTAGAGTATAATGCTCCTGCAGCATGAGGTATACTCATATCTATAAATTCACAATTTATCATTCTTTTTTCTTCGCCTTTTAACTCATAACCACTAGCTCTCTTCTTAATTACTTTATAATAATCATCATATCCAGTATCAATCATTGAAAGCTTATCAAAAACATTCTCCTTTAAGTATTCCTCGTAACTTTTATTAGATATCTTTTCAATTATATATCCTAGTAAGACATATCCAGAATTTGAGTAGGAGTATTTTGTTCCTGGTTCAAAATCATATGGAGCATATTTAAATTCATTAATAAGCGCCTCTAAACTATATTTTTTTCTTATAGTATTCTCAACTGAGCCTTCTATATTGATATAATTAAATATTCCTGAGGTATGGGTTAATAAATGATGAATGGTCACCTTATCTCCTTTAGGATAATCTGAAATATATTTATCTAATATATCATTTAAATTTAACTTCCCTTTTTCAAAAAGCTGCATTATGGCTACTGCTGTAAACTGCTTTGTTACAGAGCCAATACGAAATTTTGTTTTAGATGTATTTAAAACATCTAATTCATAGTTTGCCATACCATATCCTCTGCTTATTACTTTTTCATCTTTTATAGAAACTAATATGGCACCGCTAAACTTCTCACCCTCTGCAATATCCTTTAAATAATTATCAATATTTATACTAATCTTATCTAACATTTGTTTATTCATTATGTTTTTATACCACCTTTTCTATTCATAAATCTATAGATTTACCCCATCAATAAAGCTATTTTAGCATCTTTCAGAATTAACTGTCAATTTTATGTAAATAATCTATTTAGTATTCTATAAAATCCTTATGATAAATCTTTTAACTTATCCTTTTCTATATATACTTTAATTAATTCAGTTTTCCATATACAATATAGATAAACTACTCTAAAGTCAAATGTATAAGGGTTAACAGTTAAGAATGAAGAATAAAGGAGATTGTTAAATGGAAAAACTTTATTATGAAAATCAATATATTAAAGATTTTGTAGCAGAAATTATAGATATTAAAGAAATTGATGGGAAATTTCATGTAGTTTTAGATAAGACAGCTTTTTTCCCTGGCGGTGGTGGTCAACCCTGTGATTTAGGTTTAATAGAAAACCTAAATGTTATAGACGTATATGAAGAAAATGGGGTTATATATCATGTCACTGAAAAGAAGCCTATAAAAATACATAGAGTTAAATGTTCCATAGATTGGATGAAAAGATTTGATGGTATGCAGCAGCATTTAGGTCAGCACGTACTTTCTGGCTGTTTCTTTAAATTTTTTAATGCCAATACCTGTGGATTTCATTTAGGACAATTCGTTAGTACAGTGGATATAGAAGGTATTTTAGATGAGGAAACTATTAGAAAAGTTGAAACTATAGCAAATGAAGTTATTCATAGCAATTTTAAAGTAGAGTTTTTACTTCCAAATAAAAAAGAACTAAAAAAACTAAACCTAAGAAGAGCTCTTCCAAATACAGATGAACAAATAAGAGTAGTTAAAATAGAAGATTTAGATATAAATGCTTGTTGTGGTGTTCATCCTTCATCAACACTAGAACTTCAAGTAATCAAAATAAAAAGATGGGAAAAACATAAAAAAGCAACTAGAATAGAATTTTTAGCAGGCAGTAGAGCTGTGGAAGATTATCTAAAAAAAGATTACTATATGAATCTTATATGTAGATATTTAAACACCAATGAAGAAGAAGCTATAAAGGGTATACAAAACTTACATGAAGAGCTTAAAAATACTATAGAAGAAAATAAAAAAGCCCTAATTGAACTTACTAATTATAAAACCCGCGAAATTATAGATTCTGCTGAAAAAATAGAGGATATTTCTATAGTTAAAGAAATCTATGATAATGAAGATATGAAGTACGTAAGTAAATTAGTTTCAAAAATTACAGATAACCCTAAAACTATTGCCTTAGTTGCTGTTAAATCTTCTGAAAAAGCTAATCTAATATTTGCAAAATCAAAAGATGTGAAAAATATAAATATGAACAATCTTCTTAAAGATACCATAACCTTAATTGATGGTAGAGGTGGTGGAAGTGAGTTCCTAGCACAAGGTGGAGGAAAAAACAATGGAAATGTAGATTCTGCCTTAAACAGTGCCTTTATAAAAATTAAAAATAGCTAGATTGTAAAAAATGTAAGTAAATTCTAGTTACGATAGATTTACTTACACTTAATTTTTATTTAATTATAATTCATTGGCTCCTTCTATTTTTATTATTATCCATAAGTACAAATGTTTTTGCAGGAGATATACCAGAATCAATTATGTTAGGTGAACAAGAGGCACTTTTTATAGGTAAAATTACTGATATTATAGGGTTCCCTAATGAAAATTTAACTTATGTATGATTTTAATTTCCATAACAAAAATTCTTTTCTATGAATGAAAAATTAAGAATGAAAGCTGAGGAATTATGGTTAAAACTTTACGTTTAAGACCTTTGAAGTTTTTTTGAGAATAAATTTTACTAGACATTACCACGTTTTGATTATAACAACTACGGCAATATTAAGAAATCTATTGGCAATTTTGATTATTTGGTTTATTTTGGAGCTATAGGAATGAGATAACAAATATGGAAAATGGTACTTCTATTGAAAACATAATAATTGCTGAACCTGACGTGAAGCCTAATATGAGTATTGCTGAACTAGCAGAACTCGATGCTTGGCATTACGGCGCTTCTTATTAGTCAATGGGGGCTTAAGTCCCCAGCTTATTAATTTTACTCTTAGACAAAATTCTGTCCAAATCAAGAGAATTGTGGTATATTGCCAACGTTCTTTCTGGAATGAATCATAATCACCATGGATTAAGAAATCCGTACTATCGGAATGAACAGTACGGATTTCTAAGTCATTAATACAGACTACTGTGTGGATGGGGGAGTGGATCTAATGATTTCTTGCGTGAAGGAATTGATTTAGGACTAAAGGACTTTGCAGTATGTAGTAATGGAGTAACTAAGAAAAATATCAATAAATCAAGAGTAATAAAAAATCAGAAAAGAAATTAAAGAGAAATCAAAGAAAGCTTTTAAGGAAATATGAAAGCTTGAAAATAAGAAATAAAAATATGAAAGGAGAGGTTACTCGACAAAATATCCAAAAACAAATAATAAAGGTACAAAATGGGTGTATTTGTCCATATTTCGAGTAGCAGTATATAGTATATATGAGTGATGAAATCTTCTATTCATCTAATGGCAAAATATTAAAAAGGGATGACAAAGACTTCATAATAGTTATTTGACCGGATATCCCTTTTTATCTAGCGCTACCGAAAGAATATGAGAATTTCATGGAGAAAATCATCTTTACGAAATTCGAATACCAAAATATTCAAGATTCTTTAATAGACAAACGAAATAAGAAAATATTTAATTATCTTATCGAGAATGGAATCGTGTCAAAAGTTCCTCATGCAATAAGAAATCCTTTGTGTGATGACATCAGACAATTGTACTATATCTCTTTACAGGTAACTGAGCGATGTAATTTGAGATGTAAACACTGTTATGCTTCAGCGGGGGAAGCCCTTTATGACAATGAATTGTCAACAAATCAATTAAAAGAAATAATAGAAAAGGCATCCTCATTTTCGAAAACAAAAGAATGCAATTTGCTTATTAGTGAAGAATTAAAACTTGGAAATATCAGAGAAAAAAGCTTCAAGGATATATGGTTATACTCTGACCTTAAGAAAACTTTAGGTGATTTAACTGTTGATGAGTTTGAAAATTGTAAGAACTGCGAAATTAGATATTTTTGTGGCGGTGGATGTAGAGGAACAGCCTTTAATTCAAGTGGAAACATAATGTCATCTCCCCCTAATTGTCAAGAAAAAAAGAAAACAATCTACTCCTATCTGTGGGATTTTGCAGATAAGGACAATCTCTTCGATTTGTTAAGAAAGGTATGATACTGCATGGAAAAAGAATACATTAAGAAAACATTAAAGCCACTAATACCAAAATATCTGCTTGCTATCTTTTGTGGATTGTTGCTCAATCTTTTGGCAATTGTGTCAACGTTAATATCGAAGTTCCTCTTAGATAATGTTTTGCCATCAAAAGATACATCGTTATTGACAATTTTTGTATTGGGCTACATTTCCTTTTATGTATTTCGTAACATAATATCATTTCTGAAAGAATTTTTGTTCTCAAAATACGGATATAGAATTCTTTATGATATAAGAAGTGATATGTTTTCTTGTATTACCTCGAAGTTTAACTTTAGTTCCTTTTCATCGGAAAAGCAAGGGTACATTATAACTTTGTTTAGAGATTGGATAACTTCAATTAGCTGGTTTTTATCTAATATACTTCTGAATACAATCACGGAATGTATTTTACTTCTGATTGCATTAACGGTATTAGCTGTGGTAAATCTAAAGATGTTTTTCATTACGCTTATAACCCTGCCACTATATGGTCTTATTTACCTTTGTTTTAACTCTAAAATTCGAAAAAACAGAGGTAATATGATGGATACAGATGTACAGGTTACCCAAAATCTTAAAGATTCTTTGGATAGCATTAAAGAAATAAGAATACTTAACACAGAAGATATATTTATAGAAAAGTACAATTTAGCTCAAAAAGAGTTCAGCAAACAAGGTCTAAAATACGTAATTATCACAGCTGTTTACGATAGTTTAGCAAATATCGTAAGCATTTTCGGACATATTATTGTTTTATATTATGGAGGATTAGAGGTTTTTAGCGGCAATATGACTGTAGGGACATTAATTGCCTTAAATTCAATAGTGGCTTTATTATATAGCCCTATAGAAAGAGTTGTTAATTTTAATCGATTATTACAGGCTTTTAAGATTGAGTTAGGCAAGCTAACTGAGTTTTTGAAAAATAATATCTCCGAGACTGATGTAAAGGAGAATGTCGACTATCTACCTTATGCTAATCAGAAAAGCAAAAATGTTTTGTTGAAACTTGATAGCGTATCATTTTCCTATGGAGATTTAAAAGTCTTAGAGAATATAAACTTTGAGATAGAAAAAGGATATTCATATGCAATTGTCGGTGAGAACGGTTCTGGAAAATCAACATTGATTAATCTAGTGACCGGTTTGCTAAGTCCTAATTGTGGAAATATATTTTTTGATGGTATTAACATACATCAAGATCTATATAAATTTAGGAAGCAGATCGGCTATGTTCCACAAGATACCTTTTTGCTAAATGACTCTATCCTAAACAATATCACGTTTGGAAGAAAAAATGATTTAAAACATGATATTGAAGAGTTATTAAGTGTATGTGAAGTGGACAGCCTTATGAAGTCAAATTTATCTGACCTAAACACAATTATTGGAGAAAAAGGAAATAAACTATCTGGCGGACAAAAACAGAAAATCGCTTTATGCAGAGCCTTATATAATGATCCCAAATTACTTATTATTGATGAAGGTACTTCAAACACTGATTCGGATTCAGAAAGACGAATTCTTAACAATATCAAAAGAGCGTTTCCAGACTTATCAATAATATTGATATCCCATAGATTATCAACCATTAAATCAGCAGATAATATTCTTGTACTAAAGGATTCTAGGATTATTGAAAATGGTAACGTGGATAAACTATACAGTAAAGGCTCTGAGTTCTACAAAATGTTTGCTAATCAGGCGTGATACCAGCATCCGTGTCATAACTGCAGCACCTACAACTGCGCCTGTTACTTGTTGCTTATATTGATTGTGATAGCGTAATTTTTCAGGAACAAAGAAGTATTGCATTGTAAAATATAAAAATCAACCTAATAACTAAATAAAGCATAACATGGGGCATGTCCTGCATGGTAAGCCCCATGTTCTAGAAACAAATCAATATTTTTTTATCTAGATAACTTTATAGTTTCTTTAATCTTTACACTTTTAAATCTATTCACTTTCTAATATTTCAACAAATTTTGTTGAAGAAGGTGATAAAGATATATTTTTTAGAAAACAAATTCCTATGCTTCTTTTTGGAATCTCTTCAGTAAGCTTTACTTCATATAGTAATCCATTTTTTAAATATTCTTGTGAAAATTCTTTAATAACACAGGATATACCTAAATTTATTTTTGCAAATTCTAATAATAATTCATGAGAACCAAGTTCAATTTCTGGTTTCATTTTAATCCCTTTTGATAACATATATTTATCTACATACCGCCTAGAATTTGAACTTGTTTCAAGCAGTATAAGGGGAAGTTCAGCTAACTCTTCAAGGCTTATAGGTTCTGATAATTTTTCTTTATATTTTTCTCCACAAACAAAAGTATCTCTAATGTCTATACATTTTATTATTTCTAAAGAAGAATCTTTAATAGGCAAGTTACCAATTGCAATATCAATTTCTCCTGACTTTAGCATTTGACAAAGTTCTAAAGTTGTTCTATTTATTATTTTAAACTTAATGTTAGGATACATACTGTGAAACTTCTCCAAAAAAGGTAGCAAAAAATATCGTGAAATAGTGTCTCCAACTCCTATTTGCAAATCGCCAACCATTAAATTTTTCACTTCTTTTAATTTTTTTTCTCCCACACTGATTAAATTAATAGCTGAACTTGTATATTCATATAATAGTTGTCCCTCTTTAGTTAAATTAACTCCCTTAGCTGTTCTAGTAAAAAGTCTTATGTCCAATTCCTTCTCAAGCTGCATAATTGACTGACTTACAGCAGGTTGTGTCATATAGAGTATTTTTGAAGCTTTAGAAAAACTTTCACATTCTGCTACCTGACAAAAAATTTTGTATAAATCTAATTTGTTTATCATATAAGTTCTCCTTATATCTAATATAATATCTATTTACTTTACTTATACCATAAAAATAGTATATAGTAAAAGGGTAAAGTACATTTTAATTAAAATAAATAATACTTAAGGAGAGATTCTGAATGGAAAGAATAGTTGGAACTGTTGTTAGAGGTCTTCGTGCCCCAATTATACACAAAGGAGACAATATAGCTGATATTGTTGTAGATAGCGTATTAAAAGCTTCTGAATTAGAAGGCTTTTCTATAAATGATAAAGACGTGGTTACTGTAACTGAATCTGTAGTTGCTCGTGCTCAAGGAAACTATGCAAGTATTGATGCAATTGCAAAAGATGTAAATGCAAAATTTGGTGATGATACAGTTGGTGTTATATTCCCAATCTTAAGCCGTAACCGTTTTGCAATTTGTTTACGTGGTATTGCAAAAGGAGCTAAAAAAATTGTATTAATGTTTAGCTACCCATCTGATGAAGTAGGTAATCATTTAGTAGATATAGATATGCTTGATGAAAAAGGTGTGAATCCTTGGACAGATGTTTTAACTGAAAAGCAATTCCGTGATAACTTTGGATATAATAAACATCCTTTTACTGGTGTTGATTATATTGATTACTATAAATCTTTAATTGAAGAGTATGGTGTTGAATGTGAAATAATATTCTCAAATAATCCAAAAACAATCTTAGACTACACAAAAAATGTTCTTACTTGTGACATTCATACAAGAGTTAGAACTAAAAGAATTTTAAAAGCAAATGGCGGAGAAAAAATTTATAGCTTAGATGATATTTTATCAAAATCTATAGATGGCAGTGGTTACAATGAAAACTATGGTCTTTTAGGTTCAAATAAAGCTACAGAAGATACTGTTAAACTTTTCCCTCGTGACTGTCAGCCAGTTGTTGATAGTATACAAGCTGCATTAAAAGAAAAAACTGGCAAAACTGTTGAAGTTATGATATACGGCGATGGTGCTTTCAAAGATCCAGTGGGTAAAATTTGGGAACTAGCTGACCCAGTTGTATCACCTGCTTATACTAAAGGTCTTGAAGGTACACCTAATGAAGTTAAATTAAAATATCTTGCTGATAACAACTTTGCTGATTTAGAAGGAGAGGAGCTTAAAGAAGCTATCTCTGAATACATTAAAAATAAGGAATCAGATCTTGTAGGTTCTATGGAATCACAAGGTACTACTCCTAGAAGACTTACTGATCTTATAGGTTCTCTTTCTGACTTAACATCTGGAAGTGGAGATAAGGGTACACCTATCATATACATTCAAGGTTATTTCGATAATTACACTAAGTAGTAATTTAAACTTAATAAACACTCTAAAAACTCCTCCTTACATTTAAGGAGGAGTTTTCCGCTATTTTAATTTTGTTGGTAATTCTTCATAAGATTATCCCATAGTTCTTTATTAAAGTTCTTTAAATTAATTATCTTAAAAGTTTTTCTATCTACAAAGGCTTGAAGAGTAGTTCCTTTAGCTAATATTTTATTATCCTTTTCTCTTCGAATAACATAGGCAACCTTAACCTTAACTGGTGTCAATTGGCTAATAGTAGCTTCTACTACTAAATTGTCATCATATTTAGCAGCCTCTATGTATTTACATTGAGTTTCTACAAGTGGCAGCATAACTCCACTTTCTTCTAATTCCTTATAGGAAATTCCTAATTCCTTAATTAAGTCCTCTCTAGCCACTTCAAAATATAAATAATAATTGGCATGATGTACTACCCCCATAGCATCGGTTTCTCCATATCTAACGGTAATCTTAGTAAAACTCATATACCTCTCTCCTCTCTTATACATCTTTTTCTTATTGTACCATTAAACCATTTATTGTTAAAATCTTTTATAACAATAAATGGTTTATCTAAATTAAGAATTTGAATAAAGGTTAGAAATTAAAAATAATTTCTAACCTTTATAATCTCTCCATCTTTAATATATACCCTAGGAACTCTATGTTTAATCATGCAAATCACTTCATAATTAATAGTTCCCATAAGCTTTGCTATATAATCTGCATCAATATTTAAATCGCCATCTTGTCCAATAAGTATAACCTCATCACCTATTTTGACTTCTCCTATATCAGTTACATCTATCATACATTGATCCATACATATTCTTCCCACTATTTTTGCTAACTTCCCATTTATTATAACCTTAGCCTTTCCACTTAAAAGCCTTGAATATCCATCTGCATAACCTATTGGTAAAGTAGCAATCATACTTTCTCTTTCTGTTTTAAAGGTTCTCCCATAGCTTATATACATATCCTTTTCTACTTTTTTAACATGTGCAACTTTAGTTTTTAAAGTAAGAGATGATTTTAAAGTTATTTTCTTCATATCTACATCATGAGATGGATAATATCCATATAATAATATGCCAGCTCTAACTCCATCTAAATAAGTCTCTGGTAAATCTACTATAGCTCCGCTATTAGCTGCATGTTTTAGTGGTATGTTTACTCCATTAAGAGAGAGTCTATTAGAAAATTCTTGTAGCTTTCTAAACTGCTCATAAGTGTATTCCTTATCCTCTTCATCAGAACTTGCAAAATGAGTAAATATACCTTCTATTATAAGCCCTTCTAAAGAACATATTTCTAAAACTTCTTTAAAACTTTCTTCATTAGGCAAAAATCCTAACCTGCCCATACCTGTATCAACTGCAATATGAATCTTAGCTTTTTTTCCTCTTTTTATTGCTTCCTTTGATAATTCTTTTGCGTAGCTTAAACTATATACTGTTTGCTCTATATCATTTTCTATTATTTCCTTTGCAAAATCTATAGGTGTGTATCCTAAGATTATTATTGGTGCAACAATTTCTGCATTCCTAAGTTCCATAGCTTCTGTTATAACTGCTACAGCTAGTCTTGTAGCTCCATTTTCTAATAATACAGGCGCTACATCAATAGCTCCATGTCCATATGCATCCGCTTTTATTACTGCTATTATTTCTTTATCCTTTAATAAACTTTTAAGCTCTCTCATGTTATATGCAATTGCATCTAAATCTATTTCAGCCCATACTGGTCTAATATTTGAATTCATATTTACACCTCTGTCATAAGTATTTACTTGTAATACTATTATAAAAAAATACTCCATAAACAAGAAGAACCACTATAAGAAAATTTTATTCTTATAGTGGTTTAATTCACTTTAAGCTGAAATATATTTATGAAATTTATTAAAATCTATATATAATTATATATGAAATAACTATGTCGATTATTTGAATAACTATAAATACAAATACAATTATAATATTTGTTCCACCACAATCTACTATTCTTGAATTTACATACTTGTCATTAGTCTCATTTTCTTTAATTTTAGTAATTTTTTTTATGGCATGATTATAGTATAACTTATTCCCATATACACCTCCAAATATGCATATCCCCAATGTTATTAATATCCTCAATGGGCTAGGAATTATAATGGATAAAAATAAAGAAATTAACATAGTTGCAATTACATACATATACATTTTTCTATATCCCATCCACTGAAGAGGAAACAAAAAAGCAACCCAATTCCAACCTGAAGAATTTTTATTCTCACTATATTTATTAAATTTCCATTTTGACATATAATAATCTAGATTTTCCCTTCCAACGAATAATTCTAATTCCCCAGCAGTTACTCCTGAGGAGAATTCGTCATCTGGTTTAATATCTTCATTTAAAATTAATTTTTCTCCACAATTAGGACAAAATGACATACTTTGATCAGCTTCATTCCCACACTCATTACAATACATATATGCTTTTCACCCCTTTACCACAACATATTGCAACTTGAAATTTAAATCATTTTATTCATATTGAATTTATGTCAATACATTTTAACTTACAATCGTAAGGAATTTGTTTAACTAATACAATTTATTCCTCAAGAAAATTATAACATATTTTCTATATTATTATAATAATTCCCAATTAATAATATTCTATTATTTAGTTTTTAAGAATGTTATTTTTCCTTTTAAAATATACAATAAAATATTCTATTATGTATTTACATATACTTGAATGAGTAATATTTAAGAGAAATATATTTGAAACTTTATTATCCCTATTTAGGATACAAAAAGGAATGCAGAAAGATTCCAATAACATTTCCACCATAACATCAGCCTGTACAGCCAAGTTTAGAAATACTCATGCATCCAAGACCAATATTTAATAATCCAAATTACACTGGAAGCGGTAAATTGAAAAATTAAGTTGCTTTAATTACTGGTGGAGCTAGCACCTTGTTATGTATATCTAGCATCCAATGATTCTAGCTACGTTACCGGACAAATTATTCATGTAGATGGCGGTAGCTTCTTAGGTTCTTAAAATTTAAAACATAACTAATTCGTTACGCTAATGTTTTTAAATATTAGCGTATATTTAAATGATTTTAATTGTTACACATGCTCTAAAATTAATTATTTATAATTCCATTTACTATAGGAATTCCTTGTTCAATTCTATATTTACTTTAGGAAATATAGTCTTCCATCCATTTAAGCTTGGCGTATAAATATCTATAATTCTAATACCATATGTATATCATATGGCTCTAGTTCATATAATTCTTTATTTATTTCATTTGCTAATTTTGCACCCATAGCAAAATAAAAGTTTACTGTATTTTTAAATGGTGTTGCAGATATATAGAGACTTTTAGCTCCTAACTCCCTTGCTCTTTCACATAATAAATTCACTAAATTTTTACCTATGCCTTTTTTACGATAATTACTGCTTATATAAAGCATATCTAATTTAAGTTGATCATTATTTTTCCCAATGAATTTACTTTCCAAGGCTGCTAGTCCTACAATTTTATTATTATGAAACACACCATATACGATTCCATTTCTATCATATATATCTTCTAATCTATTAATATAATCTTGTAATTCTTCTAAAATCCAGCTTTCTATATTATAAAATTCATTTACTATTTCAAGGTTATTATTTTTAAAATAATAAACCTCATTTACTATTTCTTTTCTATCAATTTCACTTAATAATTTAAGTTCTGATCTATCAAGTAATCTATAATTCAAAGCATCCAACTCACTTTCAAATTTTCACTTCTAACATGCTCCACAAGAATTACTATTTTCCTTTTTATTTTACTAAAACTAAAATCTACTAGTGAATGTATGAACTGTACCATTGCATATAGTAAATCATATGAAGGTTTAATTCACAATTCACCTATGATATTACACTACCTCTGTAGCATTAGATGATAATTTAGTAACATCGGTTATCTCTACATAAACGTGTTTCTCTTTACATCAGGTAATACACTGTAAATTGATTTACCAATTTTATTTTCTAATTGTTCAATCTTTCTTTTTAAAATCTTCTTAGAATTATATGTTTTCTCTAATATAAGAAAAAACATTAATATTCCACTTAAAATAATTAAATAAATATTCAATTTTAATTTCTCTAATAATACAGCTTACATTATGAAGTCTTTATATATAGATATACCATCTCTAAATTTAATCTGCATACTTAAGAATTTATATTAACAAGTTGCTGCGCTTATATTTATATAATTGAGAATTGACCATTGACAATGGACAATTCTGGATTTTCCATCCCAGGGCAACCCTAACGGGCTTCACGCTGTTCCCCAGGGGTGGAAATTAATTCACATTCACAATGTACAATTTATATTAAACTATTATTATTTTTACTATGCTCAATTTACACATACTATTCAAATTCCACTTTTAAAGAAGTTAAATTGTTCCTATTTTTTATAATGTTACTTATATGATGCTTATAAACAACTTCATTTAAGTTAACATCAATATTTTCTGATATATAACTTTCCTTATATTCAGTTGATATTTCATCAGTGGAATTATCGCGAGATAAGCTCATTAGGATTTTAATATTATAAAGTATGTTTCTACTATGTTCTAAAACACTTTCAATATGTTTAACATTCTTCTTTTCTTTTTTTAAAAGTTCATGTTCTGATAAATAAAGCTCTAAATATTTTTCTAAAGTCTTTATTTTATTTTCAATAGAAATCAATTCTACTTCACCATCATATAAATTTTCACTTACAATATTATTAGCTTCATCTATAAGCTCTACACACTGTTTGTTTATTAATTTTATATACTTAGGAGGACATATAAAATAGTTTACTAAAGAAGCTATTACTATTCCAATAAAAGTATCTAGCGTTCTATAGAATGCATATATGTATGGGTTATCTCCATTTAGATTTAACATTATAGCGCAAAACATTAAACATCCTACATAAGAAGAATTCTGCCATTTTAGTACATTTAGTAAGAATATTACTATTACTATTCCTATAAAAATCATAGCTAAGTTGCCTGGTGCAATTAAAGCACCAATAAGTCCAATTACTGCACCTATTATTGTTCCTAATAACCTATCTCGTCCTACTTCATAACCTCTAATAAAAGATCCCTGCATTGCAAGAACAGCAGCAATAGCTGTAAAAAATGGGTACTCTAAGTGTAAAAGTTCTGAAACAGCTACACTAAAAGTTACTGCCAGTGCTGTCTTAATATTTCTCATTCCTATATATTTAAAAATAGTGTTCATATTTTTTATATAACTCCTTTGCTCTAATTATAAGTCATTCTTTATTTAATTCTATACCCTATAAATTAATCCTTTTAAAAATAAATTACTCATTAATTAAAAATTTATTTACTATCTTCTCTTCTGGTAATTTATCAATAGGCAGTTCACAATTGAAATAAAAATTATATTGCTAGTTATTTTGTGGAGAATGCATTCTACAAAGATGTTAAATTTTAAAACAGCTTATCTACATAATAAAGCCCAACAGGTGTCCTGCTGGGTTTTCTCAAACTATAAATTAAAAAAGTGCAGCTATAGTCAGTAGTATATTTTAAAGTAATATTTAGTAGGTGCTAAATTACTAAATATTAAATAAAAATTGCAAAGGAAGAATTAACTATATACTCTAACTATAATTGCACATTCATACATATTAATAAAAATTTAAAGATTCTACTTGTTCAGATTTTATATGAGCTTCTCTTTCCTCATTTACTAAATTTATTGCTTTTCTAATGTAATAATATCCAGTTACTGCTGATATCACATCAGTTATTGGATAAGTAATCCAAGCTCCTGTTACTCCTAATGTTTTTACTAAAAGTATTACTATAGGTATAAATAATATCAACTGTCTATATATTGAAAGTATAAAACTTGTTTTAGCTTCTTCAATTGATTGATAAAAGTATATTGCCACATAGTAAAGTCCTATTGTAGGGAATACTGATATACATATTCTAAATGCCTTAACAGCCTGTGGTAATAAATCTTTTTCTTTTAAGAAACTTCCTATTACAGGCTCTGCAAGTATTAACATTCCTGCCCAAATTATTACTGAAGTTATTGCTACACCAATAATAGCTTTTTTAACTATTTCTTTTAATCTCTTGTAATTTTTTGCTCCATAATTAAATGCTGCAATTGGCTGCATAGCAGAGCTTATTCCTATTACTGTTATATACAAGAACATTGAAATTCTTGTTACAACTCCTACAATTATAATTGCTGCATCTCCGCCTTCTGATGCTAATATGTTATTTAATAGTACAGCAACAACTGCATCTGATATTTCAATCATAAAAGTTGAGAATCCTATAGCCATTATAGAATTACTTATGCTACTATTTAATTTAAAACTAAGTTTTAATCTTAGTGCACTTTTAACTCTTGAAAATTTATAAGCCACAAATAAAAATGATATTATCTGTGATGATACTGTTGCTATTGCAGCTCCCATAACTCCCATTGAGAATATTACAACTAATACATAGTCTATAATTACGTTACATATAGCTCCTATTGATGTTGCAATCATTGTTATCTTGTTATTTCCTAGAGCTGTCATTATATAACAAGGTACAAATGTAAACGCTTGGAATATTCCTCCTAAAAGTATTATGCTTATATACTGATTAGCATATGGAAAAATAGTTTTACTTGCACCTAGCTTTGTTATAATAGATGATTTAAATGTAAAAATTATAAGTGGTACTGCTATAAGAGCAATTAAAGTTAATATAAAAGCATTATTTATAGTTTTCTTTAAATCATCGTAATTTTCTTCTCCTAAAAATCTAGCTACTGCAGTGGAAGCTCCAACTGCAATTAATAATGCTATTGATGAAAGTAATCTTTGAATTGGGAATGCTATTGTTAACGCCCCTATAGCATTTGCCCCTACATATCTGCCTACATAAAAAGTATCTACCATATTATAAAGTTCTGCAACGAACATCGATATTACTGTAGGCAATGCAAACTTAAGTAATAATCGACTTACCTTTCCGTCAGAGAAAATCCTATTGTCAAGTCCCATATTATACACCTCATATTACTAATTGTTAATTCTATTTCTTTATTTTTCATTTTTTTAATTATCACTCTCTTTCATCAACACTTTTGTACTATTTTAATCATTAAAAACGTATCTACTTCCTATATTACTATTATAATAGTACAAAAAAATATATACACTCATCTATTTGCTCTATAAAAAGTACATTTTTAAGGACTTTGCATTAAACTTTATTCTCCAAAAAAGTATAAAAGCACCCTAAAAAGTGTGCTTTTGTACTTTTTTAAGTAAAATCAGTGTTGCACCATAGCCATCTATGTTAGGAGCTAAGTGAAATACTGTACTTTTTTTTGCATATTTAAATTTTATACTTGGAAAAGCTGATTTGCTTAAAAGTTCAATTTCATCTTCATCAATAAACTGAGGTTTTCCTAAATTGAGCCAATAATTAAAAGCTGATCCTTTCTTTTCACCAATCTCATACATAATAACTCTGCAATCATGGTAAAGATTTGTTATATTTAAGAAATATTTTTTCTCTTTAACATTTTTACTTCCTCTTCTTTTTCTAAGTTCCTCAAGTTCAATAAGATTCTCTAAGTCTTCACTATGAGTATACAAAAGAATTTGTAAATCATCACCTTTAGAAGTTACAATATACCCTTCTCCTTTGCATACTAAGGTATCTCCTAATTGACTTAAAAGGTAGTAAGCAAAATAAGATGGTTTTTTAATTCCAAAACTATTTATAATACCGCTATCCCCTATAAAAAGCTGATTATTTATATTTATATCCTTTTGAATTACATCTACTGCTTTTATAAAGTCTTTAGATTCTATCTCAGATGCTGCTTTGTTTATTATATATGGAAGCATATATGAAGTATCATATATAGGATTTACTGATTTACTTTCTATATAGGATTCCTCTATAAGCTGAAGGCTATATTGTTCTGTGAACAGTTCTATAATCTGTTCCTTTAATTCTCCCTTTATAGAATCATGAAGTTGAAACTTCCATTTTTTAAATTCATAGGCTCCATACTCTTCTGTAAAAAATTTTATAAAATATCTCAGTACATAGATTAAATTATCGTCTTCAAAATTTTCATTTTCAATTACAATAAAAGGCCTTAATTGAATATTTAAAAGAAAATCTATTATTTGTTTTATATACATAAAATTTATAAACTCACTGTTTTCAAATATTCCTAAATGTTTTGAAAATAACTTTGAAATTTTGCCATATTCAAATTCTATATTGTCTTGGATATCTTTTATGTACTTTCTATGATTTTCTTTTAAAAGATCATAGCCATATCCTAAATAAATCACTTCTTTATAATTATGATTGAAATTTCCATTTGTTTCAGCTGCATCTATTTGAAGTCTTATTATTTTCTCTTCATAATTAAATCTTTCGTAATCATCTAGATATTCAGATACATAATCTATAGCTTCATTTATATCCAAATAATTTATTTTTCTTATTTTTTCAAGGTCTTTTTCATCTACTTTATATTTTTTTCTATATTGCTTAGGAGTGAGTTTGTAATGTTTTTTAAAATGTTTGTTGTAGTATCTGCTATGAGAAAATCCCACTTCTTCAGATATGTCAGAAATTGTCATATCTGTATCTAATAAAAGTTTTATAGATTCTTCAACTCTAGTTAAGTTAACGAATTCTTTAAAGCTTAATCCCATAGTGCTCTTAATTTCATGTGAAAGATAATGTGTGCTTAAAAATTCTTTTTGAGCTATGTCTTGAAGACTTATCTTATTATTATAATTATGATAAATATATTTTACTATTCTGTGATATCTTTCAAGTTGTTCTTCATTGTCTTTAAGTTCTTCTTTTTCATACATTAAATAATGGAAATTATTTATAAGATGATATAAAAGTTCAATTAATGTCTCTTCTATCATTTCATCATAATCATCTTGCTTTTGTACTGTTTCACAAAGTACTATAGCTAAATAATTTCGTATTATTTCATATTTTTCTTCATTTTGAACTCCTACATCAGATGAATTAACGTAAAAGAACATATTTTTTATATCTTCATAAAATTGCTCAAAAAACTTCAAATCTATGTGAAACATCAAAACTTTATTTTCTTCATCATCACTGTAAATTCTGTGAGCTTCTTCTGTATTTATAATTTCAATTTCTCTTTCCTCAACCTCATAAGTTTCTGACTCAATAGTTACATTAATGGTCCCCTTCAATACAAAAAGTATCTCTAAATGTTTGTGCCAATGTATAGGGTATTCCATTATATTTACTAACTCAACTTCCACTGGTACATTTTCTTTAAAATTTATATATTCTAATCTCATTTAGCATCTCCTTATAAATTGATTTCCATACTGTCATAAGTTAATTTACATTCGGATATACATTTGGCTTTATAGTAGTTTATCTATATATAATACTACCTAACCAATATTTTATCAAAATCCATTAAAAATGTAAAAAACCAAGTTGAGCAGGAGTACTGTCTAACTTGGTTTTTGGGGATTAAAGATTATTTTATGTTATTTTAAGTTGCTGGCATAATAATATTTTTAGGATTTAAAGTATATTTACTTCTCCTTCTTCTGTTTTTATTTCTTTAGTTTTATATATATATATACCTATCAATATAAATATTAAATTTAATATTATCCAATATACAAAAGAAAATAATATAGTTGGCTTTTCATCTACGGCAGTAAAACTATGCCATGTAATTGCAGTATTATAATGTACCGCATAACTGTTATATTTAACTAATCCTTTTATCTCAACAGCTTGGCTTAAAACACTTGGACTATATGCCAATATTGTAGTTATAAATCCTTGATTAAATAATGTACTAACCACAAAAATTATCATTCCTATGAGATTAAAATATAGAAATAAAAATAATATATTTAATAATATTGCTGTGCTAGGTAAAATCTTTTTCATCATAGTCAATAAATTATTATCATTAGAAACATTAAAATAAATCTTAAAAAATTCACTCCATTGGTTTTTAAATGGAAATTTTACAGCTGAAAAAATACCGCAAATTGCAACTATAGCTCCTATAAATATAAAACTTGATATAAATATAATTATTATAAAATTTTTATAGTATTTTAATCTGCTTGTGTACTTTAAAACTAAACACTTTTTTAGCCGTACACTTTTTCTCAGATTAAAAATATATAATATGTACCCTGCAGTAAAAACAAAGGTTATACTAAGGTAATCACTTAATACGTATATAAAAAAATCATAACCTGTTCTAAAAACCCCTATATACTTTTCATTAAAAGAAATCATTTGATACCATATAAACAGAATAAACACAAATGCTATTAAATAATTCTTTTTATTCTCTGTGTTTAATTTAAAAATAAATTTTAACCGCTTAATCATTATTGAAAGTCTCCTTCTCTTTTTAATCATCATATAACTTTAAATTATATATAATAAAAAGCAAGTTATTATAAGTCAGTGTATATAATTACTGTTTTGTATGATTTTCCAATTCTAATATAATATTTTTTTCATGCAAATCAAAGACTTATTGCCTATTTGGACTTTTAAATGTAATAATTGTACTAATTTTTAATATAACTCTTAAATTTTACTCATAATATATTAAAATTTTAGAGTGTGAAATTTAATCACACTCTAAATATGCTTAATAACTAAAAATATATAAACTTTCTTTTTAGTTATAGAGAAAATAGCTCCTCTAATTCTTCTTTGGTCATTTTATTTATTATATTTTCATCTTTAAACTCATCAGATATTACATTGTTTATCATTTCTTTTTTCTTTTCTTGAAGATTAAATATTTTTTCTTCTATAGTTCCTTTAGCAATAAGCTTTATAACTTCTACTGTATTTTTTTGACCTATTCTATGAGCTCTATCAGTAGCTTGATCTTCAACTGCTGGATTCCACCATGGGTCAAAATGTATAACTAAATCTGCAGAAGTTAAATTAAGCCCTGTTCCACCTGCTTTTATAGAAATTAAAAATACAGGAATATTCCCTTCATTAAATTGGTTTACCATATTAAGTCTATCTTCAACCTTGGTGCTTCCATCTAAATACATATAATTTACTTTATTTTTTTCTAATCTCTTACCTATATTTTTAAGTACTGAAGTAAATTGAGAAAATATTAATATCTTATGGCCTCCATCTATCCCCTCTTCAATTATACTTTCTAATGCTTCAATTTTTCCACTACTACCTTTATAATCTTCTATAAATACAGATGGATCACAACAAATTTGTCTCAATCTAGTAAGCAATGAAAATATTTTGATTTTACTTTTGTTAAAACCATTATTATTAATTTCTTCTTCCATTTCCTCTTTAAATTGAAGTAAATATGCCCCATATACTTTTTTCTGTTCTTCTGACATATCCACCACTAATCTATGTTCAATTTTAGGTGGCAGCTCCTTAATAACATCTTTTTTAAATCTTTTTAATATAAAAGGCTTAATTCTTTTATTTAATGCTTCTAGGCAATTATCATCATTATGCTTTACTATTGGCAATTCATATTTTTTTGTAAATTTTGAATTGGACAGCAAATATCCTGGCATAATAAAATCAAAAATTGACCACAATTCTGTTAATGAATTTTCTATTGGTGTGCCGCTGAGAGCAAAATAGCCATTAGCTCTTATTTGTTTAACAGAAGCTGCATTTATAGATAATGGATTCTTTATTTGCTGTGCTTCATCCAATATGCAATAGTTAAATTTAAAAGCTTTATACTCTTCTATATCTCTTCTAATTAATGGATATGATGTTATCACTACATCACTTTCATTTAAATCTTTAATAAGTTCCTCTCTTACAGATTTGCTTCCAGACACAACAGTTACTTTAATTTCTGGTGTAAATTTTTCAAACTCACTTTTCCAGTTATAAACTAATGAAGATGGTGCAACTACTAATGAAGGATTTCCATTTTTTTCTGAAGCCAAAAAAGCAATAGCTTGAAGGGTCTTTCCAAGGCCCATCTCATCTGCTAATATTCCTCCAAATCCATAAGTTGCAAGAGTTTTTAACCACTTAAACCCAAAAACTTGGTATGGTCTCATAATATCTTTTAAATTATAAGGAAGGGTATAGTCCATTTCCTTTGCACTTTTTACATTATTAATAAGCTCCCTAAAATTTTTATTTTTTTCTAGAAACTCCATATTGCTTTGTTTTAAGTTTTCATCTAAATAAAGTGCATTGTATTTAGATAAAACTATATTGCTTTTATCAAGTTCTGAATCTTTTATATCTAAAAAATCAATTATGTTTGCTATATTTTTTAATTCTTTTTCCTCTAAAGATACAAAATCACCATTTTTAAGTTTGTGATATTTTTTCTTCTCTTTTAAAGATTTAAATATATCTTTAAGTTCCTTTTTATTAACTTCATCTATATCAAAGCTAAATTCCAAAAGGTCATCACTATTTAATCTTACAGAAGCTTTATAATTTGATGCTGTATACACTTTCATGTTTTTAACACTATCTGAATAATATATTTCTCCAAAATCTTGAAGTTTATAAACTTTCTCTAAAATAAAATTAATAATTTTATCTTGATTTTTTAAAATGAAGACTTTTTTATCTTCAGTAAAACCACAATTTTTTATATTGTCTATTACTTCTTTTTCCTTTTGTAAATCTCTTATCAAAATTTTATTTGAATGATTTTCTAATTTATTTTCAATAGGATTTATACTCAAATCACCATAATTAAAAGAAACTTCAGCGCTTATATTTTCATTAACCTTATCTAAATAAATCTTAGTATTCAATTTTTCTTCATAAAAATTATTTTTCATATTTTGGTCAATTTTTAATTTTGCTCCACTATTTTTTAATGCTGGTATTATGTAGTTTGCTATATTTTCCCCTTGTTCTTTTGGAAAAATCAAATGATTTCTTTCGTATTTTTCCATTTCATCAAAAATAGGGTTCCAAATTTTTATCTGCTCATTTGAAAGCATATGTATTTTATCTTCATAGTATATTACACTTCTATCTTTAGTTAACTTATAAAGCTCACTGTTACAAGATAAGTGAATTTTATCCTTTTCATTTTTAATATTGAAATTTAAAGATATTATATCATCTTCTATTTTTACCTCTTTAATATCATCAATTCCATCTACCATATTTATGGTTTTGCCTTTAAAAATATTTAAAAATCTTTTTGTTTGAATATCTGTTAAATAAGCTCTTTTACCTTTTAATATTCTAAAGTTAGTTGAAGAATAATTATTAAATTCAATGACCTTATTTAACTCATAAACTTCCAACAATAAATCTATAAGTTTTCTATGATCATCATTAAAATATTGTTCATTAAGGTTAAAAGTAAAATTCTTTCCAAATTCCATAGATTGATTTTTGTATACCGCTTCCAAAAAGTTTTTCATATTTTTAACCACATATTTTTTATTCAACCCTATTTTAAGTTCTATTGAGTTACATTTGTCATAATTATTTAAAGGATAATATATAATATCCATAGTAAGTTCTTTAGATAAATCTTTATTAATATCAAAATTATTTTTATACTTTTCCACTAAATTATCAATGGAATTTATTTTTGATTTTTCATAGGATTTTTTAGTTTCATTAGAATAATGTATAAGTACAGCTATAATATGTTTACATGCTTTTATATGTCCATATTCATCAAAAGCAGGACAAGTACAATTACAAGAAATCTTTTTTGTACTCTCAATAAACTCTATTTCTACAGCATAGCTGTTATAATATATACTAGATTCCACATTAGCTTTTACACATTTTATTTCCTCATTTAATATATAGTTGTATTTGCTATCAATTTTAAAATCAAAAATTTTTCCTTGGGTATAATAATTTAATCCTCTGCTAAATGTAGTTACATCTGTTAATTTTCTTATATTTTCTATACTAATGTTCAAAACTTCAACACCTCATTATTTTCCTTCCATTTTAATATTATAACCTAAATTTTCATCTATAACATTAAAGTAAAACAATAGCTAGTAAATTTTATATTCTCCCCCTATAAATATGCGAACATATGTGCTATAATTGATTTAAATTTAAGTAAATCATTCTTCAATAAAGGAGAAAATATTATTATGAATATGATGGATAAACTTAAAATCTTATCAGCAGCAGCAAAATATGATGTTTCATGTTCTTCTAGCGGAAGTAATAGAAAAAATACTAAAGATGGTATAGGTAATACTAGTGTTAGTGGTATATGTCACAGTTTTTCCTCAGATGGGAGATGTATTTCTCTTTTAAAAATACTCCTAACTAATTATTGTATTTATGATTGTGTTTATTGTATTAATAGAATAAGTAATGATGTTCCTAGAGCTTTTTTTACTCCTCAGGAAGTGATAGATTTAACTATAAATTTTTACCAAAGAAATTATATTGAAGGGTTATTTTTAAGCTCTGCAATAATACAAAATGCTAATTACACTATGGAACTATTATTAAAAGTGGTTAAAAGTTTAAGGCTTGATTACAAATTTAATGGATATATTCATGTTAAAGCCATTCCTGGTGCTGATGAAGCTTTAATCAAAGAAACTGGAAAATATGTAGATAGAATGAGTGTTAATATTGAGCTCCCATCTTCTCAAGGGTTAAAATTATTGGCTCCTCAAAAATCTAAAGAAACTATACTAAAGCCTATGGGTTTTATAAAAAATCAAATAATTCATTCTTTAGATAATAAAAAACACTTTAAATATGCCCCTTCCTTTGTTCCTGGAGGACAAAGTACACAACTTATTGTAGGTGCTACTAAAGAAAATGATTTTGATATATTAAAATTATGTGAAGGACTTTACAACAAGTATTCATTAAAAAGGGTATATTATTCTGCTTATGTACCTGTTAATAATAGTCCCAAACTTCCTGATATAAAAAATCCTCCACTGATTAGAGAAAATAGATTATATCAAGCCGATTGGCTTTTAAGATTTTATGGTTTTAAAGCCTCTGAACTTTTAAATGAAGCTAATCCTAATTTTCATGAAAAATTAGATCCTAAAGTCACCTATGCACTTAATAACTTAGATAAATTTCCTATAGAAATTAATACTGCTCCTTATGAACTATTGCTTAGAGTTCCAGGTATAGGAGTGAGATCTGCCAAAAGAATTGTACTAACTAGGAAAGTGTCTTTTTTAAATTTTGATGATATAAAAAAATTAGGTGTGGTATTAAAAAGAGCCCAGTATTTTATAACCTGTAGAGGCAAATACTATGGTGATGTAGGATTTGATAGAGATAAAATAGAAACCCGGCTGCTGATTAAAGAAGTAAAAGTTAATAATCCAACCTCCAACTATGAGCAACTTTCTTTTTTCTCTACTGTTCCTTCAGTATATAAAAAAGAGGAAAAATTTAAAGTTATTACAGGAGAAATTTAGTTCAATTGAGAATTGACAATGGACAATTGTGGATATTTATCAGCATTAACTTCCACCCCTGGGGTCTGTAACAAAACTATGAACTTTAACCAAAATAAAAAACAGCTACAAAACCTAAATCTGTAGCTGCTTTTTATACAGTCCCCTGGGGTGCAGTAAGGTGTGATGCTACATCTGCGGTATTGGATGATACTTTAAGTGTATTTCTTATCTCCATAATATTAGTATAATGTCACTGGTTTTGACTCCGAACTATACTGCACCCCATGGTAACCCTAAAGTGCTTCGCTCTGTTCCCCATAGGTGATAAAAAAATTAATTAAGGAAATTAGAATAATTTCAACATCAATTGTCAATTGTCAATTTTCCATTTTCAATCATCAATTAGATATAAGGGGTGTTTTTATGATTATTTATGTTTTTGATGGAAGTTTTGAAGGATATTTAACCTCTATTTATGAAAGCTATTATAAAGATAAAAAGCCTGATTTAATTATTACTGAAGAAGATTGTGAACTGAACTTAATAGATGAATTTATAAATATAAATACTGACTATGAAAAGGCTAATAAAGTTTATGAATCCATGAATAAAAATTTTCCTTATACAGTTATAAAAAATATACTTTATTGTTTCTTAAGCAGCTACTCTAATGTTCATACTTTACTTTACAAATATATTAGACTAGCTTTTAAGTTAAAAAGTGAAATTGAATTTCATCTCAATAATGAAATTGTAATGGAAGTTATGAAAATTTCAAGAAAGGTTGATACTGAAAGACACAGCATGTTAGGATTTGTACGATTTAAAAAAATAGGCAATAACTGCTATTATTCAGTTATTGAACCTGACCATAATATCTTAACTTTAATTGCTCCTCACTTCTCTAATAGATTTCCTAATGAAACTTTTATAATCCATGATATTAAAAGAGAGCTAGCTGTTATAAACAAAGATAATAACTGGAAAATAGATGTACTAACTAAAGAAGAAGGCAGAATATTTTTATCAGCAAAAGACGAAGGCGATTATGAGGAATTGTGGAAAAATTACTTTAACGCCACTTCCATAAGTAATCGTAAAAATTTAAAACTTCAGCGTCAGCATATGCCTATTAGGTATTGGAAGCACCTAACAGAAAAATTATAAATATCATTTAATTTTAATCAGTTGAAAATAGTGAATTTTGTAATTATTTAACTTTAATTTGAAAATTATAAATTAATTTCTTATAATAAAATATAGGTGTAATTTTTTTTAAATTAAAGAAGGTGATATTTTGAGTAAAGATAGCAATACCTTAGAAGCTTTATCTCATTGGCAGAATTTTAAACAAAAGCTTATTATAAAATCAATTTTAGTAGGATTTTTTTCTGGACTTATTGCAGTACTTTACAGAGTTACTTTAGAAAAAATGGAACATTTAAGCCAAAATATCTATAAGTTTCAAAGAACAAATTATTGGTTTATTCCATTTTGGTTTATTTTTCTTATAGTTTTAGCCTTAATAATTGGTTTTATAGTGAAAAAAGAACCTATGATTAGTGGCAGTGGTATACCTCAAGTTGAAGGTACAGTTCTAGGTCCATTAAAAATGAATTGGTTAAAAGTTGCTATATCAAAATTTATCGGAGGCGCACTTTCTATTTTGGGAGGTCTTTCTTTAGGGAGAGAAGGTCCATCTATACAAATAGGTGCTGCTATAGGTCAAGGTGTTTCTAAAGGATTAAATTCTGATAATAATGAAGAAAGATATCTAATTACTAGTGGTGCTAGTGCTGGACTTGCTGCTGCTTTTAATGCCCCTTTAGCAGGAGTTATATTTTCTCTGGAAGAAGTTCATAAAAGCTTTTCTCCATTAATACTACTAAGCACAATGACAGCAGCTATAACTTCAGACTTTATCTCTAAATTATTTTTTGGTTTTAATACTGCTTTTAAATTTGAAAATTTATCAGCATTACCTTTAAAAAGTTATGGCTATTTAATTATCTTAGGTGTAATTATCGGCATAGGTGGAGTGATATTTAATTTACTTCTTGTAAAGGCTTTAAATTTATATAATAATCAAAAATGGCTTCCCCCTCAATTTAGAATTATAATTCCTTTTATAATAGCTGGAATATTGGGCCTAACAATTCCTCAAGTACTAGGTGGTGGTCATAGTCTTATAATGTCTATAATCGAAAAGAACCCTACATTAAAAGTTTTAGTTATACTTTTAATATTAAAATTTTTATTTACTATGGTAAGTTTTGGTTCTGGTGCTCCAGGTGGAATATTTCTTCCCCTTTTAGTAATTGGTGCACTTATAGGATGTATTTATGGAAATATTTTAGCAAACTTAGGATTAATTTCTTCTGACTATATACATAATTTTATGATATTAGCCATGGCAGGATACTTAACTGCAATAGTTCGTGCTCCTATTACTGGCGCAGTATTAATTACTGAAATGACTGGTTCACTAACTCATTTATTATCATTGTCTATAGTGTCCATAATAGGCTATTTAGTTGCAGACTTTTTAGGTTCAAAACCTATTTATGAAACTCTTCTACACAGATTATTAAATAAAGAAAAAGATAATAATTTTATAACAAATGAAAGAAAGAAAACAATATTAGAAATTCCTGTTTCTATATGTTCCTATTTGGATAATAAACAAATTAAGGATATTAAATGGCCAGAGAATTGTCTTTTAGTTGGAATACAAAGAAGTGGAATTGAAATTATCCCTAAAGGAGATACTTATATTTTAGGTGGAGATTATCTTGTAGTTCTTGCTGATGAAGATAAAAGTAGTAACATTACAGAATATCTTATGAAAATGGCATATGAATAAAAAAATCCTGATTACTCAGGTTTTTTTATTGAAATTAAATATACGAAAACAATTGAATATTTATTATTATAATTTATAAATATTCAACTCACAACTCATATCTTATTAATTAAGAATTAATAATGAAGAATGAAGAATCGAGGAAATTTCTAAGCAAAAGCTGAGAAATTTAGAATTTATTTATCTTTGAAGTGACACAGTCACTATATTAAGAAATCTATATTAAAGAAATTAGTTTAATAAAACTAATTTCCTCCTTAACTCTTCATCTTTCATACTTAATTCTTAATTTCTATATTTTATATATACTTTTTTTATATGCCTCAATAAACTCCTCCACAGTTAAAAAAGTATGATCATATCCTAGTTTCTTGCAAAGTTGAGTTATGTGAGGTATCTCTAGATAAGCTTTATTTATAGTTTCTTCATCTGTAAACACATCTCCTGTATTGCCATCTAAAAGAACTTCACCTTTATTGAAAACTATAGTCCTCTCAAAACATTCTGCAACAAAATCCATATCATGAATTATGGTTATTACTAACTTTCTTTGTTCTTTTAACTTCTCTATAATTTGTTTTATCTTTTCTCTTCCTTTATAATCTTGAGCAATGGTAGGCTCATCTAAGATTATGATATCTGTATTCATTGCTATAATAGATGCAATAGATATTAATTTTCTATCAGATAATCCTAAGTCATAAGGATTATCATTTAACCTATCTTCTAATCCCACCATTTTTAATGCATTTATAGAGTTTTCCATAGCCTTTTCTCTAGATAATCCTATATTTAAAGGGCCAAACATAACTTCATCTATTATTTTGTTTTTAAAAATTTGATCATTTGGATTTTGAAAAACTAATCCTATATATTTTGATAACTCTGCTACTGTAATCTCCTTAGTATTAATATTGTGAATTAATATATCCCCACTACAAGGCTTTAATAATCCTTTTAAAAGTTTTACAAAAGTTGTTTTTCCTGCACCATTTTGTCCTATTATGGCAGTAGAAGTTGAATCAAAGTCTAAATTAACATTTTTTAAAATTTCCTCACCTTTTTTATAAGAAAAATTCAAATTTTTAATTATAATTTCTTTCATTGTTCTTCACCACCAAATCATAAACTTCCTCTAAGGTTATTGGATATAGTCCTGTTTTAATATTTTTAATATTTAATTCTCTACAGATTTTCGTAAATGATGGATAATTCACTCCATAATCCATTAAATCATCTCTTGAAAATATTTTTTCTGGCACATCAAAATCTATAATTTTGCCTCGATGAAGAAGTAATATTCTATCAGAATACTTCGCTATTTTTTCTATCTTATGCTCCACCATTATTACAGTCATACCCTCTTTACTTAAACTTTGAACTGATTTAAATACCTCTTCAGAACCTTGTGGATCAAGTTGTGAAGTTGGTTCATCTAATATAATTATTTCAGGTTTCATTGCTATAATACTGGCAATTGCCATTCTTTGCATTTGTCCTCCAGATAAATCAAAAGGATTTCTATCTTTATACTTATATATATCTAATAAATTCAATGCATGATTTATTCTTTCTATCATCTCTTCTCTTTTAATTCCCATATTTTCAAGCCCAAAGGCTATTTCTTCATAAACCGTAAGTTTAGAACCAGTAATTTGAGTAAATGGATTTTGAAATACAATTCCAACTTTCAAAGATATATCACTGATATTGCTTTCTTTAATCTCCATTCCATCAATTATCACCTTTCCACCATAAGCTCCACGATAAAAATGAGGTACAAGTCCTACCAAAGCTTGACAAAGTGTAGATTTGCCTGAACCATTTTCTCCTATTATACCTATAAACTCTCCTTTTTCTACTTTAAAAGAAATATCATTCAAAGCTAAGCTTTCATTTAAAGGATATCTGTATTTTAAACTATCTACAATTATCTTTTCCATAATACAATTCTCCAAATCACTGCTAAAACTAAAAATAATATTAAGAATAATTTAATCCACCTATCATAATTTGAACTTTGACTTTCATTTAAAAAACTTTTCTTTGTTTTTGAATTAAATCCTCTTACTTCTAAGGCCATTGCTCTTTCCCTAGTAACAACTAAAGAATTCATAACTACAGGTCCTATTAATGGGAAAAATGCTTTTATTCTTGTTAATAATTTTCCTTCTGTCTCCATTCCTCTAGATCTTTGAGCATCAACTATAGTTTCCATGGTAGAGCTCATTTCAGGAATAATTTGAAGTACAGAACTTAACACATATCCTATTTTAGGAGACAGTCCTTTTCTAACTAGTTCCTCAATTAAATCTGACGGTTTAGTGGTAAGTATTAATATTGAAAATCCAAATAATACATTTATAACTCTTATACAAATGGTCAAAGCATAAAATAGTCCTTCTCTATAAAAAATAAGATTTCCTATAGAAAAAAGTGGTGTTACATTATCGGCCTTAAATAATCCTTGAATTAAAATTATTGAAAGTAATAAAATTCCGCTAACTCCTAAAATAGGAATAACCTTTCTAAAAACTTTTCCAGTTAACAATATAAGAATGCTAATAGCTAGACAAACCAATCCCATAGTTACTGTAGGAATTATTATTGGTATAAGAATTGATACTACTATATACATTATTTTATTTATTGGATTTATTTTATGTATTATGCTGTTCTTATCTGAATATAGTGTTAAACTCTTCACTTTGTATGCCTCCTTACAGTTTAGTACAATGCACAATTTATAATTTTAATTAATTGAATTATAAATTGTGCACTCTGTATGAAAAGAAGTTATAAATTTTAAAAGTTTAAATTAAATCTTTTTATATTATAAAGTTTCTATGTTATTGTCATTTTTATAAAGAACAGTAAGCTTCTTAGGTAAATTCTTAAATATACCATAAGCAACAATTACTGTAGCAATTTTATCTGGAATGTCTACAATTAATTCATCTAAAAAAGAAGCTAAAAATAGTGGACTATTGTTCACTGTTAATACTGTAAACAAACTATCACCCCATATATTACCTGTTTGTCCTCCCCAAAAAATCATGTTTAATGGAGTAGATATTATTGTGGAAACTAATGCAATTATAAGACCTGTAAATACAGCTTTAGGTAATGTATCTACCCATCCTTTTTGTGCTAAGATTCCTACTGTAATTCCTATTCCTAAACTAGTAAATGCATAAACAAAGGATATTGGATTCATAGTCAATCCATAAATTACATTATTAACTACTCCACAAATCCCACCTATTACTGGTCCTGCCAGCATACTAGCAAGCAATGTTCCTATAGCATCTAACCATAGTGGAAGCTTCAATATCTCTGCAAAACTTTTTCCAATATAGTTAATCCCCACTGCTGCTGGTATAAGTACTAATGCTGCAGTATTAAACTTAAATGACCAAAGACTTTTTTTACTCATATATTCTCCCCCTTTACAACTTATATTTAGAGCAATATTAGGTAGTAATTTTTGCAATGCTCTTAGCTGATTATTATGTAAATTATAGCACTATCTTCTTTATTATACAATTTTTATAATAAAATAACACATATTTACATATTTTTTCTCACTCCCATATCAATAATAATTTATCTTTGAAATAAGAAATAAAACCGCAATAAAATTACGGTTTTATTTCTTATAGTATTAATACTTCCAAATTGTTATAATCTGAAAATAATCTTTTATAAATAAAATATTATTTTTATTTATAAAAGATTAATATAGGTATACAAGCTTGAATTTTAACTTATTCGTGAATCTTAAAAATATTTTCATGCAAAATAAAGTCTTGATTTTTATGTGATCACGAGCATGCATAACTATTTTAAGTTTAAGTTCCAAAATTTTAAATGTATAAGTTAAGATGTGATTTTGGAACCTATAAAATTAATTATTTATTCTTTAAAAAATCAACTGTTTCTTCAAATTTCATTGGCTTTGCATAATAATATCCTTGTATAATGTCACAGTCATTAGCTTTTAGATACTTAATTTGTTCTTCTGTTTCCACTCCTTCAGCTATTACTGAAAGTTTTAAGCTATGTGCAAGCTTTATAAGTCCATCAATAATATGCTCACTTTTTTTATTAATTCCTATATCATCTATAAAGCTTTTATCTATCTTTAAACAATCTAAATTTAAAAGTTTTAAATATTTTAAAGGGGATAACCCTGTGCCAAAATCATCTAATGAGATACTCATACCGTATTTATGAAGTTTATCTAAAACATCTAAGTTCTTTTCTAATACATTGATTATGACACTTTCTGTTATTTCTAATTCTATATACTTAGGGTCCAAATTATATTTTTCTAATATATTTATAAAGTTATTAGTTAGATTTTTGTCTTCAAGTTGTACTTTAGAAAGATTAACAGATATCTTAAAGTTGTCATATCCCATATCTAAAAGTTCTCTGCATTTTTTACATGCTTCATCAAAAACAAATTTTCCTATTGGTATTATTGACTTAGTATATTCTGCAATAGGAATGAATTCTACAGGAGATATAAAGCCCTTTTCTAAATGTTTCCATCTAATTAACGCTTCCAATCCTACTAACTGTTCATTATCAGTGCTGATTTTTGGTTGAAATACTAAATACATTTCATTTTTACATAAGGCCTCATTTAAATCTTTTTCTATAGAAAATATTCTATTTACTTTTTCTAAATCTTTAAATTGAAATAAACAATATTGATTTCTTCCTAAACTCTTTGCTTTATACATTGCCATATCAGCTTTATAGACTAAATCAGAAAGTATCTCTCCATGGTCAGGATAAAGTGCCATACCTATGCTCACGCTTACAAAGATTTCATTATCAAATATTTTAATAGGAGAATTAAATAGTTTTATAATTTCTTTAGCTTTATTTTCTAAATCTATATATCCCCTTATATTCTCAATAAGGAAAAAAAATTCATCACCGCTAAATCTACAAAGTATATCCTCTTCTCCAACCATAAATTTTAATCTTTTTGCAACCTTACGTAGAAGTTCATCGCCATAATTATGTCCAAGAGTGTCATTTATCTGTTTAAAGCCATCTATATCTAAAGATATTAACGCAATTTTTTCTTTTATTCTAAAAGAGTCATCTATCTCTTTTTTTATCAATACCTCTCGCAGAAAAAATCTATTATGCAATCCTGTAAGATAATCAGTGTATTCTAATCTTCCATATTTACTTCTTTCAAATTTTTCTTTAGTTATATCTTTAATTGATACATATAAAAACTCTTTATCTCCTGATTCATCAAAAACAGCTTTGATTCTAGTTTCTAACCAAATAATTTCATTATTTGCATTTAATACTCTATACTGATCTCTATAATAAACTTCATCATTGTCTAAAAATTCTTTAATGCCTTCACAGTGTTTATTTCTATCTTCCCTATATATATATTCTATCCAATCCTCATAATACTTTATTTTCTCATTTACTTTATCCTCTCTTAGTATATCATTTATAGATTGACTAAAAGTAATAGTTTTATTTTTTAAATCCACTCTGCAAATACTATCCAATGATTTAGCAAGAGTTAATTTGTCTTTTATTTGGTTTTTTACTAAATATGTCTTTTCATTTTTTTGTTTTTCTATTTCCATCATAAATCCTATGGCTAAATTTATATTTTCTTTTTTATTTCTATATATTTTTCCACTACATCTAATCCATTTAAAAGTATTATTTTTTTGTACTATTCTATATTCATGAGAAAATTCTTTATCATTAGAAATCTTTATCTTTTCAAGAAAGCCAATAAAAAGATGATTTAAATCTTCTGGATGTATAAATTTATACAATGATTTTAGAGTATTTATATTTTGAGAAATATTTTTTATTCCTAACAGTTTATCAGCTTTACTACTTAAATAAAATTCATCAGTATTTAAATTCCATTCCCAAATAGCTCCATCAAAAACATCTAAAGCCAATTTATATCTTTTCTGCTCTATAGGAAGAGAATGGTATTCTTCTGAGAGAAAATAATCATAATAATTTGGGGCTATATCAAACAAATTCAACACCTCATGCCTAATTAAGATTTCTATTATAAAACTCATTTCTTGTAAAATATTTTAATAACTTACAATTACGGTGCAAATATATATTTATTATATTCCATATTCTACAACCTATTCTAAAATCCTTTTATAATGCAAAAAGCTATTGACTTAAAATCAATAGCTTTTTACATTTTTATTTTTAATTTTCAAATCTTTACTTTGATTATAGTGCTCTTTTATATATTTCTAGTATATCCTTTGAAGTTAGTGGTGGATAATTTCCTACTGTTCCTTCTCCTGCGCATTGTTTAGCCATAACTTCTAATTTTTCTTCTTCTATTCCAACTTCCCTTAAAGTCATAGGAATACCTAAAGATTTTATAAAATCTCTTGTTTTATTTATAGCTTCCTTAGCAGTTTTATATTTATCTTTATCAGCATCTAAATTCCATACATTTATTCCATAATTAGCAATATCATCTACAGTATCATCATCTAAAATATATTCCATCCATACAGGAGTTAATATTCCAAGCCCTACTCCATGAGTTATATCATAAAAGGCGCTTAATTCATGTTCCATGTCATGCACTGACCAATTTGTATCTTTTCCATAGCTTAATAATCCATTAATAGCAAGACTTGAAGCCCACATTAAATTTGCTCTTGCTTCATAATTTTCTGGCTCATTAAAGGCTATTGGGCCATAATGAAAAACTGTTTTTAACAATGCTTCTGCCATTCTATTTTGAAGAAATGCAGTTTTCGTTGGAGTAAAATATACTTCAAATATATGGCTCATAATATCTACTACACCTGCAGCTGTCTGATTTTTTGGTACAGTATAAGTATAAGTTGGATCTAAAATTGAAAACTTAGGTAAAAGAGCAGGATGCCCTGTTGCAAGCTTTTGATTAGTTTCAAGATTGCTTATAACTCCTCCTCTATTCATTTCGGAGCCAGTTGCTGCTAAAGTCAGTATAGATGCTAATGGTAATGCGTTAGTAATTTTTCCTTTGCCAATAAAGAAATCCCATGGATCTCCATCATAATAATATCCACCTGCAATAAATTTAGAGCAATCTATTACACTTCCTCCACCTATTGCAAGAATAAAATCTACATTATTTTCTCTACAAAGCTTGATACCTTCCCTTACACTGGTAATACGGGGATTTGGTTCTACCCCTGGAAGTTCTATAAAATCTATATTATTTTCTCTTAATATATTAGTAACTTTATCATATAATCCTGTTTTCTTTATTGTTCCCCCGCCATAAACTATAAGAACTTTACTTCCATATTTTTTTATTTCATTACCTAAAACCTTTATCTTTCCTTCACCAAAAAATATTTGGGTCGGTATGTTATAAACGAAATTTAACATAAATGCACCTCCAAAAAATATATATTACCTTAAAACTTAAGGCATATCTTTATTTTAATTCATAGTTCACAATACACAATTATTGAAATTATTTTATAGTAAAACAATTTCTTTAAACATATCTTTCATCTCAATGCAAAATTACTAATAATTATGGCAAGCACTGTTGGCCGCTACAGTATTAATTTTGATTTCTCATTGACAACTGAAAAGGATTTACAGTTATGAATCATGAATTAGCATTTTATTTTTAATTTTAATGCTTTAACAATATTATATATGAAAACATATCTATTTAGAATTATATATATTTTTTCTAATTATATTTATGAATTTATTTTTTTCTTTTCAATTATATTCCTTACTATTAAATAAAGTATTAAATTTGTTGGAATGTTAATAGAACATAATAGTCCCCAAAACCAATAATATTTATTTCCTCTTTTTTTGGCATCTATAAAAACCCATGTGCCTTGTATTATAAGTATTATAAATATAGGTATAAATATGTAAATAGTTTTATTATCCATTAGATTCACTTCCCTTTATCTGCTTGATGGATATAAACACCAAAACAAATGGTGATATAATTACCGCTAAAGTGAAATAAATTTTAATTAAATTTGGGAATATTATCGAGGTTACTGCTGCTCCAGCTATAATTGATATGCAAATACACAAAAACATTAGCAGTTCAATTTTTTCTTTTCTTTTATTTTTTATCTCCTCACCTTTTAAAATTCCTTCCAATATATTCACGGTTATTTTTTTATCCTCATTTATTTCTATAGTTGAAGTAAGTTTTTTCAATTTTTCTTCTAAATCTTTTGCTTCTGATAGGTTTTTTTCTATGATTTTATTATCAAATTTTTCATCATAGTATTTATCTATAATATTCTCTTCTAAATTTTTTCTAGTCATTAATTATCCCCCCCTTCTAATCTTCTCATTAAATATTTAACTGAATAATGAAGTCTAGATCTTACTGTACCTATAGGACAGTTTAAAATTTTACTTATTTCTTCATATTTATAGTTGTAATAATGCTTTAATATAAATACTGCTCTTTTTTCCTTAGGAAGTTCTTTTAACAATATTAATATTTTTTCATAATCCAATTTATTGATGATTTCTTCTTCTATATCTACATTAGAAACTTTTTCGTAATTTTCAATAGATACAAATCTTTTTTTCTTCTTTAAACTATCTCTATAAATATTTGTTGCAATAGTAATCATCCAAGTTGAAAATTTTCCAGTAGGCTTATATTTTTTTATATTTAATGTGACCTTTATTACAGTATCATTTATAATATCAGAGGCTTCATCAGCATTTCCTGTCATCTTTAAAATATATCCTGATAAAATATCATAATTATTTAAAATTAGTGTATTTAATGCACTTTTATTTCCATCTTGTGCTTTTTCTATCAACCTTTTTTCATCATTCAAACTGAAACCTCCTTTCCCCAATTTTTTTCCTAATTATATAACTATTTTTGCCCCTTAAAAGTTCAATGCTTTATTATAATTAGTCTTTATATAATGAGCGTAAATTATTAATTTTTCATATAATATAACCATATACAGTAAATAAAAGAATTATATATTAACTAATAAAAAAAAGATATGCACTCTTTAACAATATTATAAAGAG
>NZ_JACSQB010000112.1 GCF_014836835.1 Clostridium faecium
ATATTACTGATAATAAATATAAACTTAATAATTGTATTTTATTTTTAAAATAGCCTTTATGCTAATTAGCATAAAGGCTATTCTTAATTATTCACTATCAATATTTTTATCTATGGTATTTTCTTCATTGTTGGTTTTTGTATTCTCATTATTAGATGTATTTTCATTATTGTCTTTTGTTTTATCTTTATCTCCATTAACAATTTCAGGATACATAAATTGATATCCTGGATTGATTTTTAATAATTCTTCTTTAAAATATTGTTCATAGATTGCTCTTACCACTGGACCTGCATGACCTCCATGTCCTCCATCAAATATAACAACGCAAGTTACTATTTCTGGATCATCTAAAGGCGCAAATCCTAGATACACAGCATATGAAGTTCTTCCTAATGCTTCTTCTTTATTTGGATCAGAGGTAAAACTAGCAGAACCGGTTTTACCACCATGTGTTAATGGATAATCTAGAAAGGCAGTAGCACCAGTACCTTCTGTTGAGGTAACAACATTTGCCATACCTTCTTTCATAGCTTGTAAGTATTCTGGATTAATATCAACTTTTTCTAATAGTTCTGGCTCAATTACTGTTTCTTCTTCAGTTACTGGATCAATAATACTGTCTACAAGATGCATTTCGTATCTATATCCTCCATTAACTAAAGTTGCCATATAATTTGTTAATTGTAGTGGAGTAAATTGATTCATTCCTTGACCTATAGCAGCATCATAAGCATTGGCAGCAGATTTTCTATTGGATACAGCATCTGCTATAGAATAGTTAATTGCTATTGCCATATTCTCTATATCTTTATCTGTATAATTCTTTTCTTTAAATTCTGGAACATCTTCAATTAAATCTTTAAGAAGTTGTTTCATTTTAGGAACTATTTCCTGCTCTTTTCCCTTTGTTTCTTTTTGCATTTCTTCTTTTATAGCATCAATTAGTACAGTTTTCTTCTTATTTACTTCAGCTATTGCACTTTTTTCTTTTTCAGTACCAATTTCATCTTTTTTTCTTATATTAATTGGTTTATAGTGTGGCTCAGTGTTTATAGAATCTTTACCTTCATTTAAAAAATTGGCTAATTGATCTACATACTCATTAGCAAACTTCATTCTACTTGATTCATAGTTATATACCTGTCCAAAATTTTCCGGTATTTCTATACCAGTTTTAGGTTCTTTATTTGAATTTTTATCTACTCCTAATCCAAATTTCCATGCATACTTAGCTATATAATCAAGTCCTGAAGATTTTTCTCCTCCCTTTGCAAAAAGCCTATCTGCTACATCATAAAAGAAATAGTTACAGGATACTTCAAGGGCCTTTCTAATATCTATACTGCCATGAGAACCTCCACTTTGGTTGTATATCCAGCAAGCACCTTTATAATCAGGATACCTTTTATTATATTCTCCATCATCATAAATTGTAGTTGATAAATCTATAACTCCCTCTTCAAGTCCTGCAAAACCTGTTAATGGTTTAAATACAGATCCTGGAGGAATTAAAGATAGTGTAGCATAGTTATATAATGGCTTAGGAAATATATCATAGCTGTCTTCTCTATATTTAGTATTTCCTTCTATTCTTTTATCCAGTGGAAACATTAAATTAACCAATTTATTTACCCTTTGTTCATAGGAAAGAGTAGCTAAATCATTATCACTTAACAATCCAGGCATAGAAGCAAGCCCTCTTTTTTCAATATATTCTCTGCCCATTTTTGCTAAATCAGAATTATAATATTTAGCTGTAAGTTCAGGAGTAAGTGTAAATATATTAGGATCATATCCTGGCCTACTGGCTAATGCAAGTATTTTTCCTGTTTTAGCTTCCATAACCACTGCTGCTCCTCTTGTAGCATTAGTAGAGTCAACGTCATTTGACCTCCCCTGCTTTTGAAGGTTTTCCATGGTATCATCCAGTGCTTTTTCAGCAACTTGTTGTATCTTCTTATCAATATTAAGTTTTAAAGTTTTTCCTGGATAAGCCTCAACTTCTCCAAGAGTTTTAACTTTTCTTCCCTGCTTATTAACTTCAATACTTTCTTGACCTTTAGTACCTTTTAAAATACTTTCAAAGCTATACTCTAAACCTGCTTTACCTACTTTGTCAGAACTTACATCATATCCTTTTTCTTCAAACTTTTCTTTTTCCCAAGAATCTATCTTTGCAGTATATCCTAGAAAAGCTGACCCAAGCTCACCATTTGGATAGGACCTAATAGGTTGGGTTTCTACCATTATACCTGGCAAATCTGGTTGAAGTTGTTCAAAAATAAAGGCAACATCTTTGCTTAAACTATTTGATATAACTACAGGTTTATATCCTGAATAACTTTGCATCTTAATACTATCTAATACGATAATATATCTTCTCTTATCACTTAAACTGTAATTTTTTTCATCTATATCAATGTCATAACTTTTCTTAAATTCATTTTTATATCCATCAAAGATTTTGTTAAAAGCTTCTTCTGCAGTAATCTTTAATAGCTCTTCATCTACTTTTTTTGATTCATTTTCCGAAAGTTCATCTTCATTTTTTCCTTTATAAAGCCTATCAATTATCTTCTCTTGAAGTCCCCTATCTTTTTTAAATCTAAGCTCCATCCATCTTCTGCTTGCTTCATCGGCAGCATTAAATTTAAATTCGAATTTAGGTTCAACAACTATGGGAAATTCATCCACTATAGGAGTTTTATTTTCATCTAAAACTTTAAAAACTTTTTCCATAGTATCAAAAAAAACTTCCCTACTTTCAGGAGTTTCTGTAAACATTAAGGCATAGCTTTGTTTGCTTGTGGCTAATATTTCTCCATTTTTATCAACAATGTCACCTCTTGGTGCTACTTTAGAAACATTTTTATAGTGTTTTTTACTTGCTTCCTCTTTATATTCTTCTCCTAGAACAACTTGAAGATATAGGAGTCTAAATATTATAACTGAAAATATCACAGTCATAGCAATAAAAAACACTGAATATCTTGAGAATTTTTTTTCTTTTTTATTGTTTTTTACCATAATATCACTATCCTAAAATCTCCAATCTTTCTTCATAAATTTTGTTTCAGAAAGTTTATAAATATATCTATATAAAATTATAGATATAATCATATTATATATACTTACATATAATGCTATTTGTATATTAGTTTTTACCTTTAATAAATAAAATAAGGCAAATACTACAATTCCTTTTAAAAGACTAAGGAAAAAAGTTGAAACTATTGGAACGAAAGATTTCTCTTTAAATATGCTTTTACCTATTTGAGCTGAAATATAGCAAGTAAGCATATTAGTAAACATATTAATTCCAAACCCATTAAATAAATAAATATCTTGAAGCGCACCAGTAAATATACCTAAAATAACCGCTTCAACTGGTCCATTTATTATTGAGTAAGAAATTATAAAAACAAATAAAACACTGGGATAAATGGATTTAATAGCAATAAATGTGCTTAATGTATTATCCACCATAGTAAGTCCAATACATATAAAAAATAGTGTTATTATCTTCTTCATTTTAATCACCTAATAATTATACTTAACTTCTATAATATCAGTTGGTACTACTATTAATACTTCTTCCAAAGTATTAAAATCTACGGTTGGTTTTATTACTGCACTTTTCATTACAGCTGCTTTATCTTCCTTTACCTCTAAAACAGTACCTATTTTTATTCCTTTAGGATAAACTAATCCTAGTCCAGAAGTTAAAATGGTATCCCCTTTTTTTATTTTAGAATCAATTGAAAGTCTTGTGATTTCTGCAAGGTATTTTTCATCATTTCCTCTATATCCCTTTACAATTCCATCACTTTCTTTAGTTGATAATACATGAGCTGCCACAGCTATGTTTTCATTACATAAGCTCTGCACTATGGACCAATTACTTCCAACAGAAGTTACTTGACCTACTAGTCCTTCTCCTGCAATTGCTACCATTCCCTTTTTTATTCCATCTTTACTTCCTTTATTTATAGTGAAGCCATCTAGAAAATTTGCTCCACTTAAACCTTTAATATCTGCACCTATATATTTATATTCATCTTTAGTATTAGTGAAATTTAACATAGCTCTCAATCTTTCATTTTCACTAGTTAATATTTCATTTTCTGTTAACATTTTAGATAATTTTATATTTTCTTCTTTTAATTTTTCATTTTCTTTTTTTATATCGTTTATATTAGTAATAAAACTAAAGGAGTTTTTTATTTTATTTCCTATCTTATAAACTACACTCTGAACACTATTTAAAGTATATCCAACACCATTTTCCACGAAAGACATTTTTTCTCTTTGGACACTATATCCAATAAGAAACAAAAAGCATACTGACAGTAGTATAACTATTACTGCCAGTTTATTTTTGAACTTCTTCAAAACTATCCTCTTTTATACATTATATCTATATTATCTAATGCTTTTCCAGCTCCTATAGCTACACAATCAAGTGGAATGTCAGCTACATTTACTGGCATATGAGTTTCGTGGTAAATTAGTGCATCTAATCCTCTTAATAACGCACCTCCGCCAGTTAACATTATGCCTTTGTCCATAATATCTGCTGCAAGTTCAGGTGGTGTTTTCTCAAGTGTAGTTTTTATTGAATCAATTATAGAGTATACGGGTTCCTTTAATGCTTCTCTAACTTCACTTTCATTGATTTCTGCCACTTTTGGAAGTCCTGAAATTAAGTCTCTACCTTTAATCTCCATAGTTCTTTCTTCTTCACCTAAATCAAATGCAGAACCTAATTCAATTTTTATTGCTTCAGCTGTACGCTCACCTATCATTAAGCTATATTGTTTTTTTATGTATGCTATTATTGCTTTATCTAGTTCATCACCAGCAACTCTTAAAGACTTACTAGTTACTATTCCTCCAAGAGAAATAATAGCAACTTCTGTAGTTCCTCCACCAATATCTACAATCATACTACCTGTTGGCTCATCAACTGGAAGTCCAGCACCAATAGCTGCAGCCATTGGTTCTTCTAAAAGGCACGCAAACCTAGCACCTGCACTCTTTGTTGCTTCTTCTATAGCTCTTTTTTCTACTTCAGTTACTCCTGAAGGAAAAGATACTACTATTCTTGGACTTTTAAATCCATTTTTTGCTCCTGCTTTTTCAATAAAACTTCTTAGCATTTTTTCAGTAACGTCAAAATCAGCTATAACTCCATCTCGCATTGGTCTAATAGCCACAATGTTACCTGGAGTTCTTCCAATCATTTGTTTAGCTTCATTTCCAACAGCTAACACCCTGTTAGTCTTTTTATTTATAGCCACAACCGATGGCTCCCTTAAAACTATTCCTTTTCCTTTTACATAAACTAATGTATTTGCAGTCCCTAAATCTATTCCCATGTCTCTTGATTTAGCAAAAAATCCCATATACTTTTTTCTCCTTTCGTTTCTATAAAAATGCTCTTTCTTTTAAGCTAACATAAATACCATCACCAATTATAATATGATCTAAAACCTCTATGCCTAGTATCTTTCCACATTCTTTAAGTCTATTTGTAATATTGATATCCTCTTTACTTGGAGTAGGATCACCTGATGGGTGGTTATGACAGATAATTATTGAAGCACTACTATTTTTTATAGCTTCTAAGAATACTTCTCTTGGATGAACAATAGAACTATTTAAACTGCCTATAGATATATGTTTTACAGATATAACTATATTTTTACTATTGAGCATTATTAATTTTAGATATTCTTTTTTTAAATATCTCATATCTTCCATAACATACTCTGCTGCTGATTTAGCAGTAGTTATTCTATATTTCTCACCAGACTTAAAGGACTTAAAGCGCTTTGAAATTTCCGATAACGCTATAAGTTGTGCCGCTTTAGCCTCTCCTATACCACACAAACTTAAAAAGTCTTGAGTATCACAATTAAGTAGTCCATTTAATCCATTGCAATCTGATATTATCCTATTGCACAAACTTAAAACATCTTCCTTTTGACTTCCTGTTCTCAAAATAATTGCTAAAAGTTCTGCATTAGATAATTCCTGTGCTCCATATCTAAAAAGTCTCTCTCGAGGTCTTTCATTTTTAGGTAAATCAGTAAGTTTGAAATTATTCAAATATAACACTTCCTTTTAAAGATTTACCCCCATCTCCATAAGTAAAGTATTTAACTTATTTAAAGGTAAGCCAACTACATTATAGTAACAACCCTTAATACCTTCTACAAATGTTGCTGCTCTACCTTGTATACCATAAGCCCCTGCTTTATCTAAAGGCTCTCCTGTTCTTACATATTTTTCTATAGTTTCATCACTAAGTTTTGAAAATTTTACCTCTGTACAAACAGCATCAAATTTCATATTATTAGTTTTTGTATCTAAAACTATAATACCGGAGTATACTTTATGAGTTTTGTTACTGAGCATTTTAAGCATGCCAATAGCATCCTCTTGATTTCTAGGCTTTCCAAGCACCTTGCCTTCACTATATACTATAGTATCACAAGCAATTATAAGAGAATGTTCCTTTAACTTTTTTAGTATATTAAAAGCCTTTCCTTTTGCTAAGTTAATAACATACTCTTCACAATTATTATCAAAGCTTACAGTTCTTTCATCAAAATCACTAACAATCACTTCAAAATTTTCTGTAATTCTTGTTAAAAGTTCTTTTCTTCTTTCTGAAGCTGATGCCAGTATAATTTTCATAATTGTTCACTCCTAATATTTTCTAAATAATATTATTGCCAATATTACACAAATAACAGACATTAAATTAATGTTGAAATGGATACCAAAAGTTATCCCTATCACCTTTAAGTCTAACAAAAAAGGTTCACTTAGTCCAATGGAATAAGATTTTCCTAATATATCTAAAAATCTAATACTTTTAGACAATACTTCCCCAATAAAACTACCAGAAATGGCTGCCAGTAATATAACAAAAATGTATTCTCTGGTTTTCCTTTCTGAATTTTTCAATTTATATCCCCCATTTATTTCTTTATCTTATATAGTGTATCATTTAATAAAATGATTAACAAGTCTATAATAGGGTTTTTAGAAAATTTTTATCTTCCTTAATTTGGTGATTAATGTATCAAATATATAATTTTTAAAATTACTAAAAATTACAATTTATCCATATATAAATCATACAATATATAAATTTAACAGTCACAAATTTGATTTACCACTGAGAATATTTAACATTTATTAACATTATTATGAGCACTAATAAATTCAAAATTATGGATATTTTTCAGATACCTATGAAAAATTTAGAAATAACCTCCTCATTAATTGTCTGTTGTACATTATTTTCAAGTTGTGTATAACTTAAATAAAAATTTACATAAAAATAGAACAGACTCAGCCTGTTCTAACACCTAACTAATTATTCTTAAATTTTATCAATTTATTATATATATATATATTCATCTCTTCGGATTTTTTCTTGTCCACTTCTTCAGGAAGAGATGCTATATAATCTTTCATTTCTTTAACATCTTTATATAAGCTAGTATCTTCATTTAAATTCTCTAAAGAAGATACCCATTTTTTTAACTCATTAGTTTTTATTGATTTAACTTGTGCATCTGAGGTTTTATTTATTATTTTTAGTTCAGCATCTATAATTTTACTTAATTCAACTACTGATAAATCTTCATAAGGCAAAGTTATTACTATTTTGGTATTTTGAATTTTATTTTTATTTAACTTTTCTATAACCTTATCACAATCCTCTTCAGTATATATGCCTTGATATACTTTATAAGTATTATCCTGCTGTACAAGGAAAGGACTTCCAAAAGAACTTAATTGATTCTTTACTTTATCAGCATTATCTTTTACCTTAAATACGCCACATTGAATTAATATAAAATTGCTGCTTTTTATATTCTCCTCTGTATCTTTAACAGCTTCCTTTTTCTCTTCTTTTTTTATTTCATTAGTACTTCCATTATTTTTTTTCAAATCATCTTTATAATAAAATTTATTAAAAAACATAACTGTTAGTACTAATGCAATTAACATTACAATTATAAGATAAAGTAAGTTGCTGCTTTTCTTCTTAGGTTTTATATTATATCTTGTGTATTTCATTTTATCAGCCTCCTATAACCTATAAACACTTGTGTTTAATTTATATTCATAGTTTATAGAGATTATGATAAAAGCTTGTACACTAATTAAAAATTTTAGAAAATTCTTCTAGCACCTACAAATCTACTTGAGTAATACTCTTCATCTAAATCACTTATTATTACTCTCCCATTTCCTGAAGCTGCATGTATAAATTGATTATTTCCCATGTATATTCCTACATGTGATACAGAATATCCATCTGTATTAAAAAATACTAAATCCCCTGGTTCTAGACCAGCTCTTGAAACGCCTCTGCCGTATCTTATTTGTGAACCAGTATAATGTGGTAAATCTATGCCATAATTATTAAAAACGTATTTTGTAAAGCCTGAACAATCAAAGACATCTGGTCCAACAGCAGCCCAAACATACGGACTTCCAAGTTTGGTGCTAGCTAAATCTACTACATCATAAGCAACTTCTGGTGTAGTTTCACTTCCACCTCTTGATAGCCTCTTATTCTCCAAAGTTCTATTTGGTACTTTTATTGTCTTATCTGTTGATAACTTAGCTGAACGCAATATTATCTCATTTTTCTTTTTAGGTGCTTCAGTAGCTTGTACATATTTGCAATTTATTAAAGTGATTGCAAATATAGACAACATTAAACTCAATAAGAACCCAAAGGTTTTCTCTTTATTTAACATAACTTTCCCCCTAAAGACTATTAGATATAAATTCTAATAAGTTTTAAATTTACAGTTTATTGAACTTCCCACAAATAAAAACTGTGAGATTCTTGGGTAATGCGTGCTAATGCCTACAAATTTACCAAGCTATCCTCCTAGTTCTTAAGATTCTTTTATGTATCTCTATCAATATGTATAACGTTATCATATATTGTTCAAACTATATTGATAGTAAAATTTGACTTAGAAACATTATAAAGTATTAAAGTACATATAGTCAACTTTTTTATTAAGACAAATATTTCTAAATAAAGATATATTTTAAAATAATATTGTTATATTTTCATTTCTAAAGGCATATACTAGATGTTTAACTTAATTTTAACTTAATTTTAAATTAATTATTAAGAATAAAAATTTGTACTAAAAAAATAATGAGCAGCATTATGCCACTCATTATTTTAACTATACATAAGAGTTAATCTCACTATTCTTCTTACAAAATTTCTTGCTCTCATATAAGGAACTCCCTTACACTCTAAGAACCTAAATATACCTGGATTGTTTCTTTCTATTCTATTAACTATTCTATCAATTTTTAAGTAATTATATCCAGGGCTTCTTTCATCTGTTCTAAAATCATTATTAAAAAAATCTTCATTTTCATTTGCATCTCTTATCCATTCTTCTTCATAAAAAATTCTAAATTCATCATCTTCTTCATCCATAAGCCAAGGCATAGGGGTTATAAAACCTAAAGGATTATTTCTATGCATTGGCATAATCCCCATCATACAATACATAGCAATGAAATCTTCCATCTCTTTAGACATATCTATACCATTCATAGGCTCTATGGGAACAAATTCATATTCTTGAATTTCATCTCTATAAAAATTTCTTTCATTCTCTGAATACATTATAATCCCTCCAAGTTTATATTAAACATAATCAAATAACTGTTTAAACTATATTAGTAGTACTAAAAATTAATATAATATGTGATGATTTCATGAATAATCTGATTATTTTATTTAACATTATTTATATTAAAATCTATGCATAATACTATAAATTAATTCAACAATTTAACATTTTTTTTAGTGCAATCAATCTGTTATTTACAACTCTCCAATCAATATTGCTCATAAATACATCAATATATTTTTTTCTGTCAATTCCAAAGTCAATCATATATGCATGTTCATATACATCTATAACAAGTAAGGGATACGCCTTCCATATAGGTCCTGAATCATGGCTATCCTGCCCATATATATGAAGTTTTCCATCTATGGGTTCATAAGCAAGTACTACCCATCCTCTTACTGCTAAAGCTGCATTTTTAAATAATTTTTCAAAATAGTCATAACTACCAAAGCTGTCCATTATAGCTTCATATACGAAAGAAGATATTCCCTTTACTTCTCCATTCATATTTTCAAAATAAAGTTCATGAAGTTTAACTCCATCTAATGCAAAACTTTGTGCTACTAGAAGACTTCTATAAGGACTATAAATGGCATTTTCCCCTGAAAAATCCCTTTGTTCATTTATTTCACCCCATATTGTATTAACTTTGTCTACGTATCCTTCATATAGTTTATAATGCTGTTCCAATTGATTTAAGCTTATTCCTTTAATACTTTTAAAATTAAAAGTTTTAGGACTTAACTTTTGCTCCATCATTCACTCTCCTAAAATATTACTTTATAATAAATTTAAAGAAATATTCATTTCTTTTTTCATGTATTAATACATTATATTTAATTTCTCTCTCTAAAATACATAAAAATTACATTCAACAAATTATACTGTTTTATGCAAAATTAAATAAAGCTAATATACTTTACCAGTATATTAGCTTTATCTCAAAGAATATCTATGATATCTCCTGCATTATTTTTTAATTTATCTATAGAATGTACATATCTATTTGTAGTTGCTAAATTTTTATGCCCTGCAAATTCTCTTACTTTTTCTATAGTTGCACCTTCTGTTATAGCTATTGTTATAGCTGTATGTCTTGTGGAGTGAACTTTTAAATTTTTATTTATATTTGCCTTCTTACAAATTTCTTTGATTATATAATTTAAACTGCTGGGATTTAATTTTTCTTTTTTAATACTATTTTTAGAGTGGCCTAAAAATAAATACTCATCACAATTCTTTTTAAAATCTCTATTGCTCTTTTCAACATATTGATTTATTAACTGCAACACACCATCTTGAATTTTTACCATATCTTTAACATTCCCTTTTCTAGTTATGTTAATTACATTATAATTTCCATAGGTGGTAACATCTTTTAATTTTATATTTATAATTTCTGATTTTCTCAAAGCTGTAGTTAATGCCAATGACATTATAGCCTTATTTCTAATGCCTATTAGGCTAGTAGTATCTATACTTTGAAGTAAAATTTTACATTCTTCTTTTGTTAAAAATTCCGTATCTTTATTATTTATAACTGGTTTCTCTTCTTTTAAGTTACCAAAAGGATTATATTTTATAAGCACCTTTCCTGTGCTATTATCCTGATATTTTAACAACCATTTATAAAGGGCACTTAAAGATGAAATTTTTCTATTTATAGTGGCGGAAGAAAGATTTTTAGAAGTTAATTCTAAAATATAGTTTTGAGCATCAAATATACTCACTGATCTAATATGATCTATTGTTATATCTTCCACATATTCTACCTTAAAAAAATCTTTAATATCCCTTTCATAACTTTTAGAAGTATACTTACTTTTATTCCCTTTTAAATCCAAAAAATATCTTATAAAATTTTTATTGTTAAATAAATTAATTGTCTTTTGTTCATTCTTAATAATAATATTACTCACATTCATCACCTAATATATATACCACTCATAAATTTAATCTTATTATATCACTAGTTTTACTTTTAAGCTTTACTGCACCCCAGGGTAACCCTAAAAGGCTTTGTGTTTGTTCCTAAGAGGTGGTAAAAAATCAAATTTAAGGAGGTTTATCTATAATAAAAACTGCTAACAAATGTCAGCAGCTTTTATTATGTTAATTATTCGAAGCTTTCTATTAAGTCACAAATACTCTCTAATGCTTTTTCCTTATCACTACCTTTAGCTGAAACAGTAATTTTATAATCTTTATTTATACCTAAAGATAGTATACCTATCAAGCTTTTAGCATTAGCGCTTTTTCCATTGTACTCAATATTTATATTTGATTTGAAAGATGAAGCTACTCTAACTAACAGTGTAGCTGGTCTTGCATGCAATCCTTGTGGATTCTTTACAATAATGTCTTTTGATACCACTAGCATCACCTCTATAGTTTATTTAAAACTATCCTATGCTACTTACAAACTTTTCAATTCTATCTAATCCATTTTTAATATTATCCATAGATGTTGCATAAGATAATCTTATAAAGTTATCAACTCCAAAAGCTATTCCTGGTATAACTGCAACTTTTTCTTTTTCTAATAATAAATCAGAGAAAGTTAAGGAATCTTTAATCACTTTTCCATCAAATTCCTTACCTAAAACTTTGCTTATGTTAACCATAACATAGAAAGCTCCTTCTGGTTTAACACAAGATAAGTTATTTATTGAGTTAATTCTATCAACCATGAAATCTCTTCTTGCCTTAAATTGTTTTTTCATATTTTCAACTTCACTTTGGTCTCCATTTAAAGCTTCTACTGAAGCATATTGAGATATTGAACAAGGGTTTGAAGTTGTGTGACTTTGAATATTGGACATAAGCTTAGTTATCTCTTCACTAGATGCAGCATATCCTAATCTCCAACCAGTCATAGCATAAGCTTTAGAAACTCCATTAATAACTATTGTTCTATTATACGCGTCTTCTGATATACTTGCAATTGAAATATGTCCTTCTTCTCCATACAATAACTTTTCATATATTTCATCAGATATTATTAATAAATCATTTTTCTTAGCAAATTCAGCAAGTTTTACTAACTCTTCTTTAGTATACACAGTTCCTGTTGGATTATTAGGACTATTTAATATAAATGCTTTTGTTTTATTTGTTGAAGCTTTTTCTAAGGCTTCAACTGTTAATTTGAAAGCGTTTTCTTCTCTAGTTTCCACAAATACAGCTTTACCATCAGCTAACTGAATAAGTTCAGGATAGCTTACCCAATATGGAGCTCCTACTAATACTTCATCTCCTGGATTTAATATTGCTTGTAATGCATTTGCTAAACACTGTTTAGCTCCAGTTGAAATTATTATTTGAGAAGGTTTATAGTTTAAGTTATTATCTGCTTTAAATTTTTTTACTATAGCATCTTTAAGTTCTGCTATTCCTGAAGCAGCTGTATATCTTGTTAATCCTTCTTGTATAGCCTTTATACCAGCTTCTTGAATGTTTTTTGGAGTATTAAAATCTGGCTCTCCTGCACCAAAGCCTATTACATCTATGCCATCTGCTTTCATTTTTTTAGCTTTAGCTGTTATTGCTAAAGTTAATGATGGAGAAATTTGCATAGCCTTGTTTGATAATTTCATAGTTACTACCCCCAAAATTTTCATAATTTTATAATTTATCTGCATAATCACTTTCATATTCCAGTAAAATGAAGGATATGCGCCATATCATCTATAATATATCATTTATTATACTCAGTGTAAATAATTTTATAAGGCATATTTTAACTTTTTATTAAAATTATGTTCTAAAATTAAATTAAATTTTAAATATATTTAATTGATTTTAAAATTCCAAAGATATATATTAATTCTTATAGTAATTTATCTATAATTAAGAATTGTCATTGACAATGGACAATTTTAGTTCAACACACAATTAGTGATAAAATTTCCACTTACAAAGCAGCACTAAACCCTTTAGGGTTATTCTATGGTGCAGTCTAGATATTATATAAGTACTGATTATTTTTGAAGATAGATTGAGTTTAAAGACAAATCTACCTACAAATTATGTTATCAAATATCCAAAATAAGTTTAAATAAAAAAGACATGGTCTCATAATTCATGTCTTCTTTTATGTAAATTAATTAATTTTATCTAGGCTGAACAATTAGTCTTATAGCTGTTCTCTCTTCTCCTTCAATTTCTATATCTGTAAAAGCTGGAATGCAAACTAAGTCAATTCCGCTTGGCGCTACAAATCCCCTAGCTATTGCTACTGATTTTATAGCTTGGTTAAGTGCCCCTGCACCAATAGCTTGAATTTCAGCTGTACCTTTTTCCCTTAAAACACCTGCTAACGCTCCTGCTACTGAATTTGGACTTGATTTTGCTGAAACTTTTAATACCTCCATGATTAACCTCCTATATAAGTAAACATTCTATCGTGATAATATATAATTCTACAATAATCAAAAAAATCCTCTTAAATTTTGAACAAAATTAAAATTTCCAAAATTTAAGAAGATTATTTTTTTCATTTTTATTTCAAATTTCTACTTTTCACTATTTTGCATACTCAATAGCACGGGTTTCTCTGATTACATTAACTTTAATCTGACCTGGATATTCAAGTTCACTCTCTATTCTCTTAACAATATCCCTAGCCACTTCAATAGCTCCTGCATCATCAATATCTTCTGGTTTAATCATAATTCTAATTTCTCTTCCAGCCTGAATGGCATATGACTTTTCAACGCCTTCATATGAATTTGCAATTTCTTCAAGTTTTTCTAATCTTTTAATATAAGCTTCTAATGTTTCTCTTCTGGCACCTGGTCTTGCAGCAGAAATAGCATCGGCTGCTTGAACTAATACCGCTTCTAAAGATTGAGACTCAACATCACCATGATGAGCTGCTATAGCATTTACAACCATTGGTGATTCATGATATTTTTTAGCAAGTTCTGCTCCTATTAACGCATGTGGTCCCTCTACTTCGTGATCTACAGCTTTACCAATATCATGCAATAATCCACATCTTTTTGCCAATGTAGGATCCATTCCAAGTTCTGATGCCATAAGTCCTGCTAAGTAAGCAACCTCAACGGAATGCTTTAATACATTTTGACCATAACTTGTTCTGTACTTTAGTCTTCCTAATAATTTTAATATTTCAATATGTAGACCATGTACACCTGTCTCAAAGGTAGCTTGTTCTCCTTCTTCCTTAATATCATTATCAACATCTTTTTTAGCTTTTTCTACCATTTCTTCAATTCTTGCTGGATGTATTCTTCCATCTACTATAAGCTTTTCTAAAGCTATTCTGGCAACTTCTCTTCTTATTGGATCAAATCCTGAAAGAATTACTGCTTCTGGAGTGTCATCAATAATTAAATCTACCCCTGTAAGAGTTTCAAGAGCTCTAATATTTCTACCCTCTCTACCTATTATTCTTCCTTTCATTTCATCATTTGGAAGAGAAACTACATGCACAGTAGACTCTGCAACATGATCTGCAGCACATCTTTGAATAGCATAAGTTATAATTTCTCTGGCTTTTTTATCAGCCTCTTCTTTAGCCTTTTGCTCAACTTCTTTAATCATAACTGCTGCTTCATGCTTAATTTCTTTTCTTACTTCATCTAGTAAAATTTGCTTTGCTTCATCAGATGTAAGACCTGATAATCTTTCTAATTCCTCTCTTTGTTTCGTATACAAACCTTGTATACTTGCTTCTAATATTTCAACTTCTTGTTGTTTTTTATTTAGAATTTCTTCTTTTTTCTCTAATACTGCACTTTTTTTGTCTAAAGATTCCTCTCTTTGAATAGTTCTTCTTTCAAGCCTCTGAACTTCATTTCTTCTCTCTCTAGATTCCTTTTCAAAATCAGTTCTCAATCTATGAACTTCCTCTTTAGCCTCAAGTATAGCTTCTTTTTTCTTTGATTCAGCCTCTTTTTTAGCTTCTTCTATAATTTTTTTAGCTTCTTCTTCTGATTTTGCAATATTAGCCTGTGATATATTTTTTCTAGTATAAATAACAACAAAAATTCCAATGAAAATAACAATTAATACAATACCTATCCCTAATATCATCTTTGTATTTGTATCCATTGTATGTCAACACCTCCTTTGCTCATTTTAATATCTATTTAAATTGAAAATGAAAGCTAGAAAAGGTGTCATATTTTATTCAATTGGTAGCAATTATATTATGCTAAACCAGTATTTGTATTTATTTTATATTACTTTCTATATAATGTCAAGTTGCTTGGTATGCTACAAACAGGTAAAATTTATACTTTTTTATAATAGTAAAATTATATCCAATTATCCATATATATATTCACAAATATTGATAAATAAAAGAACATATTACAAACAATTACATGGCATATTTGTAATCTTATCTTTTGTAATATTATTTAACTATTTTCCTTATATTGATGGATAAATATCATCATTTTTCAATTATATATTAGAGATTGTAAAACCCATATTTCTAAATTCACCTACTTTTTAAAATTGTTTTATATTCACCCTCATAATTTGCATACAATATAACTAAAATTTCTATAATTTCTCCCCTTCTTTATTATATTTATATACCCATAAATATATACTTGAAATAATACACAACTTAAAACAATTCATAATTCACAATTGTGGTAGAAATTATTTTTTAATAAAATAATTTCTTTTAAAAATTTTTTACAAAAAAAAGCAGCAAGGAATCCTTGCTACTTTTCTTCATTTTTTTCTGATTTTCCTTCTTTTGCTTCTGGTAAAATTTCTTCTTTATACAAAGGAAGGTTATATTTTGATCTTATTTTATTTTCTATTTCTAATCTCAATTCAGGATTTTCTTTAAAATAGTTCTTAGCATTTTCTCTACCTTGACCTAATCTTGTATCACCATAAGAAAACCATGCACCACTTTTTTGAACTATTTCTTCTTTAACTGCTATATCTAAAACATCTCCCTCTCTTGAGATGCCTTCACCATACATTATGTCAAATTCTGCTTGCTTAAATGGAGGTGCAACTTTATTTTTAGTTATCTTAACTCTTGTTCTATTTCCTAAAAACTCATCACCTTGTTTAATAGTATCAATCTTTCTTACATCCATTCTCACTGATGCATAGAACTTAAGTGCTCTTCCTCCTGGAGTAGTCTCAGGATTTCCAAACATTACTCCAACTTTTTCTCTAAGTTGGTTTATAAATATGGTAACACATTTTGATTTGTTTATTGATCCTGCTAATTTTCTAAGAGCTTGTGACATAAGTCTAGCTTGAAGTCCCACATGAGAGTCACCCATTTCTCCCTCAATTTCTGCTTTTGGTACAAGAGCTGCAACTGAGTCCACAACTACAACATCTACTGCACCTGAACGTACTAATGCTTCTGTTATCTCAAGACCTTGCTCTCCAGTATCAGGTTGAGAAACTATTAAATTATCTATGTCAACACCTAAAGCCTTTGCATATACTGGGTCTAATGCGTGCTCAGCATCTATAAAAGCTGCTACTCCTCCAGCTTTTTGAGCTTCTGCAACCACATGTAATGCTACTGTTGTCTTACCAGAAGATTCTGGTCCAAATATCTCTACAATTCTTCCTCTAGGCACTCCACCTATTCCTAATCCTATGTCTAATCCTAAACATCCTGTAGATATTGAATCTAAATTAAGTACACTATTTTCTCCAAGTTTCATTACTGAACCTTTACCAAATTGTTTTTCTATCTGTCCCATAGCTGCTTCTAAGGCTTTTAATTTTTCATTATTCATATTTTTCCCTTAAGGGTCCACCATCCTTTCATTTGCCGAACATTTGTTCTATGTATATTATACAATATATAAATTCACAGGTCAACTATAACTGAACCTCTCACGACTAAAGTTGCAAGGTTCTTAGGTACTATCCAAACTTCTTTTGGATAGCCTATATCTTCTAAATCAATATTGGTTGACACCAAATACTGGTTCGGTTTCTCTAAGACTTTATTGGATAAACTCTCATAAAATTTAATATATTTCTGAATATAAGTTAAATTTTTATATATTAATGGTATATCTATATAAAAAAATATAGTAAGAAGTTCCTACATTATAGGCAGGAACTCCTCTTTATAATTGCCATTTTAAATATTTTTAATCATTTCTCCATTTTAATTATTTTTCTATTTTTATAGAAATAATCTATACCAGATATTATAGTTATAACAACAGCTAATCCCATTGATATAGATGTTATTATTTCAATGATATAACTATCATAACTTAGCGTTATTAATCCTGCTATTATTGCTATGATTTGTATTACAGTTTTGGTCTTTCCCCAATTACTAGCTGCGATTATAACACCTTCTGATGCAGCTAATGTTCTAAGACCTGATACAGCAAATTCTCTTGCAATTATTATCATAGCTACCCATGCTGGTATTACTTGCAACTCAACTAAAGAAACCAGTGCTGATGTAACCAAAAGCTTATCTGCTAAAGGATCCATAAACTTTCCAAAGGTAGTTACTTGGTTTCTACTTCTAGCTATGTATCCGTCAAGCTTATCTGTTAATGATGCTACTACAAATACTATGGTAGCAAAAATCGTTCCTAAAGGTGTCTTTAGCGTTATAAGCACCAAAAATATAGGAACTAATAATATTCTTATCACTGTAAGTTTATTTGCAAGATTCATATGATACAACTCCTATTTAAACAAAATTTTATAGAATAATATAAATTTCTTTACTATAGAACAACTCCTATTAAATCATATTCTAATGCTCTTGTAATCTTTACCTTAACAAATTGACCTATATTTACATTATTGTCACTTTCAATAAAAATTTCGCCATCTATTTCAGGAGCCATTTCATAACTTCTTCCAATATACATTTTATCTTCTTTGCTTTCCACAAGCACAGTATATACTCTCCCTACCCTGTTTTTATTTAACTCCTTAGAAATTTGTTGTTGAAGAGCCATAAGCTCATGATATCTAATTTCTTTTATTTCTTCATCAATTTGTTCATCCATTCCAGCTGCAACAGTTCCCTCTTCCTGTGAGTAAGTAAACACACCTAATTTATCAAATTTAATATTTTTAACAAACTCTTTAAGCTCTTCAAAGTCTTCTTCCCTCTCTCCTGGGAATCCAACTATAAGTGATGTTCTTAAAACTATATTGGGAATTTTATCCCTTAATTTATTTATGTTATCAGTAATGGTTTTACTTCTTCCTTTTCTTCTCATCTTTTTTAGTATGTTGTCACTTATATGTTGTATAGGTATATCAATATATTTACAAACCTTATCATTACTTGCTATTTCCTCTATTATTTCATCTGTTAATTCTTCTGCATAACAATATAATATACGTATCCATTTAATATTTTTTATTTTAGATAGTTTGTTTAATAATATGTGTAGTGTTTTTTCTCCATATATATCTATACCATAACTTGTAGTATCTTGTGCAACTAAAATTAATTCTCTGTAACCATTTATCGCAAGTTGTGATGCTTCCTTTACAATATCTTCTATTGTTCTGCTTCTGTATTTACCTCTTATATTAGGTATAGCACAGTAAGCACATTGATTATTACATCCTTCAGAGATTCTTATATAGGCAGTAGTTCCCCCTGTTGTAACTACTCTTTTTCCAATGTTAATATTAGAATCACTATAATTAGTATGAGATATTTTATTGTTAGTTTTTAATACCTCTTCTATACTATCATTTAATTTATCATAATCATTTACCCCTAATATTATATCAAGTTCTGGTATAAGTTCTAAAAGCTCACTTCCATATCTTTGAGTTAAACATCCTGTAGCTATAAGTACTTTACAATTATGGTTTTCTTTATATTTTGCCATCTCTAATATTGTATTTATAGATTCTTGTTTAGAACTTTCAATAAACCCACAAGTATTTATTATTATAATATCTGCATTATTAGGTTCATTTATTACTTCAAATTTTTCTTTTATATTTCCTATAATGATTTCCGAATCAATTCTATTTTTATCACAACCTAAATTTACTACTCCAACCTTTAATTTATCCACTAGTTTTCCTCCTACATTTCTCCTTATAGTATAAGACTATCCCTGCTCAAATTCTTCTTTGCTTAAAAGAACTTGTCTTGGTTTACTTCCATTTTTGCCAGAAATAATGCCTCTCTCTTCCATTTGCTCTATTATTCTCGCCGCTCTATTATATCCTATTTTTAATCTTCTCTGCAATAGAGAAGTAGAGGCCTGTTCTGTATCTATAACTATTCTTATTGCCTCATTTAGAAGTTCATCACATTCATCACTTTTAGGTTTAGCACCCTCTTCTATTTCTTCAATAATATGGTTTTCATATTGATGCTCTTCTACTTGATTTTTAATAAAAGTTACAACTCTTTCTACTTCTTCTTCAGATACAAATGCTCCTTGTATTCTAAAAGGTTTTGATTCTCCTACAGGATAAAATAGCATGTCTCCTTTTCCAAGCAATTTTTCTGCTCCTGATGAATCCAGTATAGTTCTGGAGTCTATTTGGCTAGATACAGCAAAAGAAATTCTTGAAGGTATATTTGCCTTTATTACCCCAGTAATTACATCTACAGAAGGTCTTTGAGTAGCTATAACCAAATGCATACCTGCTGCTCTAGCCATCTGTGCTAATCTTCCTATATAATCCTCAACATCATTAGGACAAACCATCATGAGGTCTGCAAGCTCATCAATTATAATTACTATCCAAGGCAGTTTTTCTTCAACAATGCCTTTACTTGCCATTTCGTTATATCCTTCAATATTTCTTACGTTATTATCTGCAAATATTTTATATCTCCTAGTCATTTCATTTACTGCCCAACTTAATGCACTTGCTGCTTTTTTAGGATCTGTAACTACCGGAATTAACAGATGGGGTATTCCATTATAAATGTTAAGCTCAACTACTTTAGGATCTATAAGTAATAATTTTACCTCATCTGGAGAATACTTATACAGTAAACTCATAAGTAAAGTATTTACGCATACACTTTTACCTGACCCTGTTGCACCTGCAATTAGCATATGAGGCATTTTTGTTAAATCAGAAACAATAGAATGTCCACCTATATCCTTTCCTAAACAAAAAGCTAAATTTTTATGAGATTCTACAAATTCTTCAGATTCAATAACTTCTCTTAAATATACTGGCGTCAATTCTCTATTAGGCACTTCTATACCTACTGCTGCCTTTCCAGGAATAGGAGCCTCTATTCTCACTCCTGAAGATGCTAAATTTAATGCTATATCATCAGATAAATTTACAATTTTACTTACCTTCACTCCAGCACTAGGCTGAAGTTCAAATCGAGTTACTGATGGACCTTTTGTAACCTGTATGACTTTTGCCTCTACTCCAAAACTTAAAAGTGTCTCCTGAAGTTTACTTGCACTATTTAAAAGTTCTTTTTTATCTCCCTTATTAAGTTGATTATGTTCATTCTTGTAAAGTAAATCTACATCTGGAAACTTATACTCAAAGTTTTTGTTATTGATTAAAGGATTGATATTAAATTCTTCTAACTCATCATCGAAAGCACTCTCACTAATAGGACTATGAGATTTTTCCTGTTTTATATGATTTTGTGGAGAAATTTTTTCTTCTTTATTATTTTCATTTGGTTCTGTAGATTTTAAGAAGTCTATAATTTTTATTTTATAATCTGTATTTTCTTTTGGTATGGAACTTGCCTCAATTATATTTTCCTTTAAATCTTCACTTAGAAGTAATTTATCTTTATTTTTTGAATTGGTTTCTTTTAAACTGATTTTTTTGTCCTTAATTCCTAAAATCATATCTTTAATAGTTATATCTTTAATTAAAGTTATAGAAATTATATATATTGCAATAAAAATTATGTAGCTTCCCAACTTACCAAAAAGTGTATATAGTGGAACTGATAAAAAATATCCTATAATTCCTCCATGGACTATACTACTTGAATTATAAACTTTTCCAGCTCCTAACATAATATTGTCCTTTAGATAATAATTAGATAAAACAGCCATTTGTATAAATAGTAGACTATTAATAATAAATAATACTATACCATAAAATCTCTTTGTAAAAGAAATGTTACCACTTTTAATTATATAATTAGCTCCTATAAATATACAAAAAGCAGGCAATACATAAGCCCCTAATCCTATTAATCCCACAAATAATTTATAAATAAACACTCCTATCATTCCAGACAATGAAGATTGATTAGAAAATATGGTCGAACCTAAGCTAAGTAACATTAATATACCTATGGTTATAAGTATAATTCCTGTAATTTCTGAGTGGCTTTTTTCATTAGTATGTTTGGTATTTTCTTTGGTTTTATTTTTGCCTTTTTTTTGAGATTTTTTATTCTTTTCTTTATCAATGTTATTTCTAGCCACCGTATCACCTCCAAATTAATTATTTCTACAAATACTGTAACATTTCCTTTTAAATAAATTCAATAAAAAATAGGTCAAAATCGACCTATTTTTTATCGATAAGTTCATTTAGTTTGTGTAAAGCCTGAGATATGCCTCCAACTTCATCAATAATTCCACAGTCAACTGCCTGTTTTCCTATTAATATAGTTCCCATATCATTTAATAACTCATCAGTTTCAGACATCATTTCTCTCAATTTTTCTGCAGTTATTTTAGAAGTCCTTGTGATGAATTCAATGATTCGTTCCTGCATCTTCCTAAAATAATCAAAAGTTTGAGGTACCCCTATTACTAATCCATTCATTCTTATAGGATGAACAATCATAGTAGCGCTAGGTGAAATAAATGAATAACTTGAGGAAGTTGCCAGTGGCACTCCTATAGAGTGTCCTCCACCAATAACTAAAGAAACAGTTGGTTTTGATAAACTGTTTATCATTTCAGCAATTGCCAGTCCTGCTTCCACATCACCGCCAACAGTATTTAATATTACAAGTATACCTTTGACCTTTTCATCCCTCTCCATTGCTACTAATTGAGGTATAACATGTTCATATTTAGTTACTTTGGTTTGAGGTGATCCCATATTATGCCCCTCTATCTGTCCTATTATGGGAAGAATTTGTATACTATCATCACCGCTAGCCACATTAAGTACTCCTAATTCCTTAATATTTTGGGCTTCTACATTTGATTTTTCTTCTTCATTTTTAGTTGTTTCTTCACTTACTAAATTCTTTTCAATATTTTTATCTGCCATAATCATTCCTCCTAGATATACATTTTTATTCTGTACATTTAGAGGAAATCATATACTTAATTATTATAAATTAAATTCTTTATGAAGCACATTAATAGCTAAGTCTGTATATGCTTCTTCTACTAAGCACCATATAGTCATGTGAGAGTCTGCTGTTTGTAGCACTTCTATTTTTCCTTTTGTTAATGTTTTTAAAATTCTAGCCATAACTCCCGGCATTCCTCTCATCTTAGAACCTATTATAGCAATCTTACTACAATTTTCAATATATGTGTATTGTAAATTTATTTCTTTTGTAATTTCTTTAAATTTATCTAAATCACTTGATGCTATAGTAAATATTTTTTGTTTAGGAAAGACGTTTATAAGATCAATACTTATACCTTTATCTGCTATTATATCAAATAATTCAACATAGCTCTCACTATTATTATCAGTAACAGTAATTTGAACTCTATCTTTCACATGAGTAATTCCAGTAATAATACTTTGTGAATCATCTTCCACATGATTGGTTATAAAAGTACCATCACAGTCACTAAGAGTATTCTTAATAACTAAAGGTATATTATATTTTTTAGATATTTCAACTGCTCTAGGATGAATTACCTTAGCTCCTTGATATGCAAATTGACATACTTCATCATAACTTATAGATTTGATTAAAGTAGCCTGTGATACTATTCTAGGATCTGCAGTCATTATTCCATCTACATCAGTGTAAATATGAATTTCCTCAGCTTTTAGTGCAGCACCTAATATAGCAGCAGTAACATCACTTCCACCTCTTCCAAGGGTAGTTAAATATCCTTCTTCGCAAGTCCCTTGGAATCCCGCTACTACTGGTATTTTATCTTCATTTAAAAGTTTTAGTAATCTTTCAGTGTCCACATCTAATATAGTAGCATTTCCATAATCGTTATCTGTTTTAATTCCTGCAAGTCCTCCTGTCAATGGTATAGCATTAAGATTATTATTATATAACTCATTACACATCACTGCAGTACTTATAATTTCTCCACAACCTGCCATTAAATCTGTAGCTAACAGATTATTTTTTTTAAAATCTTCACTTAATAATCCTAATAATGTGTCTGTAGCATAAGGCTCTCCCTTTCTTCCCATTGCAGACACTACCACAACCGTCTTATATCCTTGTTCTATGGAAGTAATTATTTTCTTTGCTACTAACTTTCTATTTCTTTCACTTGAAACAGAGGTTCCACCAAATTTTTGTATAAGTATTTTCATTATTTCTCCTCCATTTAAATACGGGATTTTTTTAGTACCTCATTGTCTACATCTATTATAATAGTTCTAGATCCAATTTTCTTTACATATTCCCAAGGCACTTCAATGAGTTCACTACTTTTAAAAAAACTAAATGTAGTTTTGTCATCATTTAATATTAATAATTTTAATACACCACGTTCATCTATTACAATATCATTGTTGCCCAAAAAATTGTATTTATCGCCATCATTAATATTTATAATCTCGTATCTTTCCATTTCGCTTAAATACTTAATATTATCCTCCATAATATCACCTCTTAATTATAATTCTCATAGAAATAATTATGAAAATTAAAGCAAAGTTATGCAAGAAAAAATATTTACCTAAAATTATTATTTTTACATTTCAATTAAACTATCCTTATAAATTTCTTTTAAAAGTTCTGAATCTCTACCTACAAAGGAAGCATTTTGTATGCCTTTTCTAAAAGTAAGATCCTTAACTCTTTCCACACTGTCCATATTTATTTTGTCTATTTTCTCAATTACATCACTTGGAGTGTTTATTTTATTTAAAAATAAAACAGATTTTCCATTGCTAAACATTCTACTACTGGTACTTTCTAATCCCAAAATATAATTTCCTTTTAACTGTTCTTTGCTTTTTTCAAGTTTTTCATCGGTGATATTTTCTTTTGAAAACTTGTTTACTTCATCAATTATAACATTAATCGCCTCTTTAATATACTTAGGATTTAATCCTGCATATATGTTCATAAGTCCACTATTTACATGGGAGGATATATATAAATATATAGAATAACAAATTCCTAGTTCTTCTCTTATCTTTTGAAATAAAATTGAGGAAGCACCACCACCAAGCATATTAGATAATAATATTAAAGTATATATATCGTCATCTCCTACTCTTAATCCTGGCATTCCTAAATTTATATGAAGCTGTTCTATGTCTTTACCCTTAAAATAGTTATTATTTAATATTTTCGGCGTAGAATATTTAGTTATTTTTTTATTATCATATTGCCAATTTCCAAAATACTTCTCCACAATCTTTCCTATATTTTTCATATCTATTTTCCCACATATAGATATAACACAATTTTCTGGTATATAATAAGATTTTAAGTAAGAAAGTATCATTTGTTTATTAAAAGATCTTACTGTATCTTCAGTTCCCAATATAGGAAGTGACAGCCCATCTTTTCCCCAAGCAGCTTTAGCATGTAAATCCATCAATACATCTTCTGCATTATCTTCACTCATATTTATTTCTTCAATTACAACGCCTTTCTCCTTTTCAATATCATTTTCATCAAATAAGCTATTAAAAAGCATATCAGATAATATTTCAAGTCCCAATTCTAAGTGGGTATCCAAAGTTTTAACATAATAACAAGTAGTTTCCTTACCTGTAAAGGCATTAATTTGCCCCCCTACATTTTCAATATCCTCTGCTATTTGTTTAGAATCCCTATTAATTGTGCCTTTAAAGAGCATATGTTCTATAAAATGGGATACTCCATTATTAACAGTGTTTTCATTTCTAGAACCATTTTCTACCCAAAGACCTACTGATACAGAATTAAAATGTTCTATATTTTCTACTACTACTCTTAATCCGTTATCTAATGTAAATAAATTGTACATATCATCTCTCCTTTGAAGACATCCTTTAATCTTTAAATTTACAATGGTCAATTATATAAATATACGCTAAAAAAATTTGTTAACATAAATTTATAAGCTACACATAAGTATAGTGTTCCAAAATCACAGTTCAACTTATACATTTAATAGTTAAGAACTATCCATATTACACCTAAGCAATTAAAAAAGTCTCTCTTTTGTTAAAGAAAATCATTTTATATAAAAAAATAAGCATATCTTTATAAATATATGCTAAAAACAATATACTACAAAATAATCTATAGTGATAGTTAATTGTAAATTTTAGTGGTTTTTTCTTTAAATTAAAATTTTATGATTACTCTAATATTATTTTAAATCCATAATTTTGGTATAAAACCCATGGATGAAAAATCCATAATTGTCCATTATCAATCATCAATTCTCAATTATATAAATATAAATGCAGCAACTTGTTAATACAAATTCTTAAGTATATAGATTAAATCTAAAGATGGTGTATCTATATATATGTAAATTTTAAAAATTGATATAAAAAAATAAAAAGGCATTATGCCCTTCTATTTGTTATTAATTATCAAGTTTTTCTTCTTCAGTTTCTTTAATAGCATCTTTCCTTGAAAGATTAACTCTACCTTGATTATCTATTTCTGTTACTTTAACTAAAATTTCATCTCCTACTGAAACGATATCTTCTACTTTATTTACTCTTGCAGTATCTAATTTAGATATATGAACTAAGCCTTCTTTTCCAGGCAATAATTCTACAAAAGCACCAAAGTTAGTAATCTTAGTTACTTTTCCAAGATAAATTTCCCCTACTTCAACTTCTTTAGTAAGTTCTTTTATCATTTTTAAAGCCATATTTGCTCCAACGCTGTCATTAGACATAATAACAACTTTACCATCATCATTAGTGTCTATCTTAACACCAGTTTCAGCTATAATTTTCTTTATAGTTTTTCCTCCTGGTCCTATGATATCTCTAATCTTATCTGGATTTACATTGATTGTATATAATCTTGGTGCATATGGTGATAATTCTTGTCTTACCTCTGGTATACATTCTTTTATTTTATCTAAAATATATAATCTAGCTTTTCTTGCATTTTCTATAGCTGTTCTTATACAATATTCAGATAATCCTTTTATTTTTGTATCTACTTGTATAGATGTTATACCCTTTTCAGTTCCTGCAACTTTAAAATCCATATCTCCGAAGAAATCTTCAATTCCTTGAATATCTGTTAATATTTCCTCTTTTGATAAATCTTCGCTAGTTATAAGTCCCATAGCAATTCCTGCTGCTGGTCTTTTTATAGGAACTCCTGCATCTAATAATGCTAATGTACTTCCACATACACTTGCTTGAGATGTAGATCCATTTGAACTTAAAACTTCAGATACTAATCTTATAGTATATGGGAAATCTTCAATTGAAGGTATTAATGGTTCTAATGCTCTTTCTGCTAATGCTCCATGTCCTATTTCTCTTCTTCCTGGTCCACGAAGTGGTTTAACTTCTCCTACGCTGTAAGCTGGGAAATTGTAATGATGCATATATCTTTTAAATTCTTCCTCACCAAGTCCATCAATTATTTGAACATCTCCAAGCGCACCTAAAGTGGCTACAGTCATTACTTGAGTTAATCCCCTTGTAAATAATCCTGTACCATGAGTTCTTGGAAGTAATCCTGTTTCACAACTGATTTTTCTTATTTCATCAAATTTTCTTCCATCTGGTCTTCTTTTTTCATTAAGAAGCATATTTCTAACTATTTCTTTTTGAAGATTATATATTGCTTCTGATACATCTGACATTTGTTCTTCATACTTTTCTCCAAATGCCTCATTAATTTTTTCTTTAATTTCAGAAACTTTATTATTTCTTTCATCTTTATCAATAGTGTACATTGCATCTTTTAACATATCATATGCAAAATTTCTTATATCTTTTTCAAGTTCTTCATCAAGTTTGTGTAATTCTGGAGTTATTTTTTCCTTTCCAAACTTAGCCATAGCTTCCTCTTGGAATGCAACTATTTTTTTACACTCCTCAAATCCAAAGTTTATAGCTTCTATCATTGTTTCTTCTGGAATTTCATCTCCACCAGCTTCTATCATCATAACTCTATCTTTAGTTGCACATACAGTTAGTGATAATACACTTTTTTCTCTTTGAGCTGTTGTTGGATTTATAATAAATTCTCCATCTACAAGACCAACAGATACTGTTCCTACTGGATCTTTAAATGGTATGCTAGATAAACATAATGCCATTGATGCAGCATTCATAGCTAATATTTCTGGAAGATTATCTTGTTCAACAGATACTACAGTACATACTACTTGAACGTCATTTCTATATCCTTTTGGGAATAGAGGTCTTATAGGTCTATCTATAGCTCTTCCATTTAATACAGCCCTTTCTGATGGCTTACCTTCTCTTTTAATAAATCCTCCTGGAATTTTTCCTACTGCATATAATCTTTCTTCATACTCCACACTTAGAGGGAAAAAGTCTATTCCTTCTCTTGGTGATTCTGAAGCATTTACATTAACAAGTACTACTGTATCACCATAATTCATGAATAGTGCGCAATTTGAAAGCATTCCAACTTTACCGTATTCAACTTTCATAGTTCTACCTGCTACAGTAGTTTCTAATGTATTAATCATAGTTTTTCCTCCTTTCGATAATTATTAATAGTATTGTCAAATATAATTAGTTATATTTACTAAAAATACAAGTTAAAATAATAGAGCGGCTTAGCCGCTCTAACTATTTTCTTATTCCTAACTCAGCAATTAAAGTACGGTATCTTTCGATATCTTGTTTCTTTAAGTAGTTTAAAAGCCCTTTTCTTTGTCCAACCATCATTAAAAGACCTCTTCTTGAATGGTGATCTTTTTTGTGAACTTTTAAGTGCTCAGTTAACTCTTTTATTCTTTCTGTTAATAAAGCAACTTGAACTTCTGGTGATCCTGTATCTCCTTCAGTTCTAGCAAATTTCGCCATTATTTCTTGTTTCTTAGCCTTATCCATGTAAAAACACCTCCGATTGTAATATCCCCTTATTCCAAGTATATCGTTGGCAATTCGATAAACTTAGCATAAGGTTCAGACCAATTATAGCAAATAATTTTCTTTTTGTAAATTATTTATTATAACTTTCTTATATATATAAATTAGTTTTTATATTAATTTATATATCAATTTAAAATATAGTCTATTTATAATTTAGCTATACCTTTATCTTGGGCATATTTTGATTCTTAACAAATTTTTTATCTTTATTCAATTGAGCAACTAATTCTTCTAAAGAATCAAAACTTTTTTCTTCTCTAATTTTATGTAAAAAGAATACCTCTACATATTCCCCGTATATACATTCATGAAAATCTTGTATATTCGTTTCAACACAAAGTTTTTCACCTTTTACTGTAGGATTATATCCTACATTAGTCATGGCTTTATAAAATTTATCTTTATATCTAACTAAACTATAATACACTCCACCTTGAGGAAGCACAAACTTTTTATCATAATCTAAGTTTATGGTAGGAAATCCTATAGTTCGTCCTATTTGTCTACCTTTAACAACTTGTCCGCTTAACATAAAAGGTCTTCCTAACATCATATTTGCTTTCTCAATTTCTCCTTCTTGCACATAAGTTCTTATTTTAGAACTGCTTACCACTTCATCTTTTAACTTAACAGGCTTAACTATATAGAGCATAAAACCCAAAATTTTACTATACTTTTTTAAAAGTTCAACATCTCCTAAGTTCTTATATCCAAATCTATAATTAAATCCTACAATTATGCCTACTGCATTGTATCGTTCTACTAAATTTTTGATAAATTCTTCTGGACTTATTCTCATAAAATCATCATTAAATGTAATAAAATTTATAACATCTACTCCTAATTTTTCTAGGACTTCAATCTTGTGATTATTGTCCATTACAAGCTTAGGTGCTAAATCTTCATTTATCACAGTTAAAGGATGATTTTCAAAAGTACATACCATCGTCCTGGCTTTAATAAAATCTGAATTCTCTTCTTTTCTTTTATTATATTTTTTCGCCATCTCTATAGATTTCTTTATAAGAGATCTATGACCAAGGTGAATCCCATCAAAACTTCCTAAAACTATAAAAGTGGGAAAATTTAACTTTTCATTAAAATTATCTCTTATTATCTTCATAATTACATCCTCTAGATTAAAACTTTTATCAATTTAAAACCTACATCATTTTTTCTGCCTATTCCAATTAAATTGTTTCTTTCATCATAAATTCTGTAAATTTTATCTTTTTCTATATTTGATATAAAGCTTTTATCTTTTAATATTACTCCATTAAGAAGAAGAGTTTTGAATTTAGTATTTGCTGATATTTTAGGATAGTTTAAAAAAGCATTTTCTATAGGAATAATATAGTCATATATATTTTCCTCATTTAAAGCTTCTAAATTTATACTATTTTCTTTAGTAAATTTTCCTGTAGCTGTCCTTTCCAATGCATTCATCATGGCGCCACAGCCTAATTTTTCTCCTATATCATAGCATAAACTTCTAATGTAAGTGCCTTTAGAGCAATTCACTTCCATTTTTACACAGGGAAGGTTAATTTCCAAAACTTTTATATCATGTATAGTAACATCTCTAGCTTCTCTTTCAATTTCTATACCTTCTCTTGCAAGTTCATAAAGCTTTTTACCTTTTACTTTAATTGCTGAATACATTGGAGGAACTTGTTTTATATCGCCTTTAAAAGAATTAACAGCTTCTATTACTTCTTCTTCTGTAACATTAACATCACATTGTCTTATTATCTTTCCCTCAATGTCATATGTATCTGTTATTTCTCCCAATTTTAACTCTGCAATATAAGTTTTATTATTTTCCATAATATATTCAATAGCTTTGGTGGCTTTACCTATGCAAATAGGTAAAACCCCACAAGCTTCAGGATCTAAAGTTCCACAATGTCCAACTTTTTTTTCATTGGTAAGCTTTCTTATAACCCTAACTACATCAAAAGAAGTGATTTTTCTTGGCTTATAAACATTTAATATACCAAAAATATTTTTTTTATTAGAAATATCTTTATTATCTCTGTTTAAGTTCATTATATCAACTCTTTTTCTAATATAGTTATTAATTTCTCTCTTACAGTTTGTATATTATCTTCTGCCACAAAACCTGCTGCTCTAATGTGTCCGCCACCATTAAAGCCCTCTGCAATCATTCTTACATCAACCTTATTTTTAGAACGAAGGCTGACTTTAACACCAGTTTCTACTTCTTTAATTAATACAGTTACTTCTGACCCCTCTACTTTGCTTCCGAAGGCTATCAAATCTGATGTATCTGAACCATCTAAATCCAATTCTTTAAGCATTTTATCAGTAAGTTCCATAAATACAACATTTTTATTACACTCTAAAGTCATAGATTCTATAACTTTTCCATAAAGTTTAATTTTGTTAAAACTTTTATTATCAAAAATAATTCTATGAATCTCACTAAAATCAATGCCTGTATTTATTATATCTCCAGCAATATTATGAGTATTACTAGTGGTATTTGAATGCCTAAAGGAGCCAGTATCAGTAAGCAGTGAAGTATATAGTGCTGTTCCTATATCTTTCGTTAAAGTTACATTTAATAACTTTAGTATTTCATATATAATCTCGCCTACTGCTGCAGCATTAGTATTTACATAGTTTATATCTCCATATTGTTCATTTGACATATGATGATCCACATTAATTAAAGCGTAATCTCTATCTTCAAGCAAAATATCTGCATTTATTCTTTTAAAATCTCCACAATCCAATACAATAACTAAATCTGTGCCTTTAGCTACAGTATAACTTTCACCAGTTATTTCTTCTGAACAAGGCAGATAAGTAAATGTTTTAGGTATAGGTTCTCTGCAAAGAATACTACATTGTTTTCCTAAAGCTCTAAGAGCCAAAGTAAGTGCTGTACTGCTTCCTAGTGAATCACCGTCTGGAGAAGTGTGAAAAGTAACAGCAATTTTGTTACTTTCCTTAATCTTATCAATAACACTATTTATTGTCATTGCTGTTTTGCTCCTTTATTTGCTCAAGTAATGAATCTAAGTGTTGTGCTTTATCAAGAGTCTCATCTAACTCTATAATAACTTCAGGTATATGACGTATTTTAACGTTTTTAGCTATTTCTTTTCTTATAAATCCTGCAGAATTTTTAAGAGCTAAATAGCTGTCTTTTTTTTCTTTTTCATTTCCAAAAATACTTACATATATCTTTGCATAACTTAAATCCTTACTTACATCTACATCAGTTACGCTTATCATTGCAGTTAATCTAGGATCTTTTATTTTGTTTTGTATTGTATTGCTTACATCTCGCTTTATTTCCTCGTTAATTCTACCGCTTCTATACTTTGCCACGTAACTCACTCCTTATAACTATATTTGTTTAGGTTTAATTTCCTCCATAACATAAGCTTCAATGATATCTCCTTCTTTTACATCATTGAATTTTTCTATACTTAAACCACACTCAAAACCAGCAGCAGCTTCTTTAACATCATCTTTAAATCTCTTTAATGATGCTAATGTTGATTCAAATATAACTACACCTTCTCTTAAAACTCTTACACTTGAATTTCTAGTAATTTTTCCATTTAGAACATAACATCCTGCAATTGTACCTACATTAGAAATCTTATAAACTGCTCTTACTTCTACTCTTCCTTGTATAACTTCTTTATACTCTGGATCAAGCATTCCAACCATAGCAGATTTAATATCTTCAATTGCATCATATATTATTCTATAAGTTTTAATTTCAATGCTTTCTTTTTCTCCTGCAGCTATAGCATTTCCATCTGGTCTTACGTTAAATCCTATTATAATTGCATTAGAAGCTGATGCTAGTGCAACATCTGTTTCAGTTATAGCTCCAACACCACCATGAATTACTCTAACTTTAACATTATCTGTTGAAAGTTTTTCTAGTGATTGTCTTATAGCTTCCACAGAACCTTGTACGTCTGCTTTTACTATAACACCAAGTTCTTTAACTTTTCCTTCTTGAATTTGGCTGTATAAATTCTCCATAGAAACTTTATTAGATGCAGTAAAGTTTTCTTGTCTTATCTTTTCTTTTCTCTTGTCAGCCATATTTCTAGCTGTTTTTTCGTCTTTAACAACATTAAATCTATCTCCAGCTGCTGGCACTTCAGATAATCCTAAAATCTCTACTGGTATTGATGGTCCTGCAGATTTTATTTTGTTACCCTTATCATCTATCATTGCTCTTATTCTTCCATAAGTGGTTCCAACAATTATTGAATCTCCAACATTTAATGTTCCATTTTGAACAAGTAATGAAGCTACTGGACCTCTGCCTTTATCAAGCTTAGCTTCTATAACTGTTCCTTTAGCTCTTCTTTCCTTGTTAGCTGTTAATTCTAACATTTCTGAAGTTAACACTACCATTTCTAACAATGAATCAATACCTTCTTTTGTGTGAGCTGATACTGGAACACATATTGTATCTCCACCCCAATCCTCAGCAATTAATCCATGTTCAGTTAACTCTTGCTTAACTTTATCTGGATTTGCTGTAGGTTTATCCATTTTGTTTATAGCAACTATCATTGGAACATTAGCAGCTTTACAGTGATTAATAGCTTCAGCAGTTTGAGGCATTATTCCGTCATCTGCTGCAACAACTAATATAACAATATCTGTAATTTGCGCTCCTCTAGCTCTCATAGCTGTAAAAGCTTCATGTCCAGGTGTATCAAGGAAAGTGATTTTTTCACCATTTACATCTACAGTATAAGCTCCTATATGTTGTGTTATTCCACCTGCTTCTGTAGCAGTAACTTTAGATTTTTTAATAGCATCTAATAATGAAGTTTTACCATGGTCAACGTGTCCCATAACTGTAACTACTGGTGGTCTTTTTTCTCCATCTTTTTCTTCTTCATCATTATCATCTATGTCTACTTCTTCACCAAGTTTTCCAGCTTCTTCTTCTTTTAATACTGCCATTGAACCAAATTTTTCAACAACTTTTTCTGCAATATTAAAGTCGATTTCTTGGTTTACGTTAGCCATAACACCTAAGAAAATCAATTGTTTAATAACTTCTACTGGTGATTTTTTAAGTTTTTCAGCTAAATCTTTAACAATTATAGTTTTTTCCATCTCTATAACTTCGTCTGGTGTTGATTCTGACTGTGTATATTCTTCATCCTTATTCTTCATTTTGTTTTTATTTTTTTTCTTATTTAATTTATTCACGCTCTCATTTTCGATGTTTTCATAGTGTTCTATTATTTCACTTGAATTTGCTTTTTGGTCTGCAAATAATTCTTTAATAAGCTCAGCATCTTCCTCATCTATCACACTCATATGATTTTTAGCCTCTATACCAAACTCTTCGAAAAGCACTGTGATTAAATCTTTACTTAAAACTTCTAATTCTTTAGCCAATTCGTATATTCTTACTTTCGCCAAAGCTTTCACCTCCGAATTTGTATGTTATTATGCTACTGCCATAAACTTATAAGTTTTTCACTCATGGCTTTATTTTTTACACATAATACATTTATTTCTTCTCGTCCTAAGGAAATACCTAATTGTGATTTAGACAGGTTTTCTAGTAAAGGAATTTCTCTATCATTACAGTATTTTTTAAACTTATCCTTAGTATTCTCCGAACACTCTAATGATAATATTACAAGATAAACCTTTTGCTTTTTTATTGCCTCTTCACATTTATTATATCCTTCTATCAAATTTCCAGACTTTTTAGTAAGGCCTAAAAATTGATAAAATTTATTGGTCATATCCCATCTCTTCTTTCAATCTTTCAAGTATATCATCACTGATTTTAACTTCAAGATTTCTTTCTAGTCTTTTTGCTTTTATAGACTTTTCTAAGCATTCTATATCTTTACAAATATAAGCTCCTCGTCCTGGCTTTTTTCCAGTATTATCAATAGAGACTTCTCCGTCTTTATTTCTAACTACTCTTATAAGTTCTTTTTTAGGCTTCATCTCCATACAACCAGTGCACATTCTTTGGGGTATTTTTTTTACCTTCATAGATATCACCTACTCTAGAATTTCATTTATCTCATTTTCTTCATCAACATCAGTAACATCTAAAGCTGTATAAGCTTGAGATTTGCTTTTTATATCAATTTTCCATCCAGTTAATCTTGCAGCCAATCTTACATTTTGACCTTCCTTACCTATTGCAAGTGATAACTGGTTATCATCAACTACAACTTTAGCACTTTTATTTTCTTCGTCTACTTTAACTTCTAAAATTTTAGCTGGGCTTAATGAATTAGCAATATATTCTTCTGGAAGCTTACTATATTTTATGATATCAATTTTTTCATTTTTAAGTTCATTTACGATGCTTTGTACTCTTATTCCCTTAGGACCAACACAAGCTCCCATTGCATCAACATTTTCATCTTTTGAGTATACAGCTATCTTTGTTCTTGAGCCTGCTTCTCTTGATATACTTTTTATCTCTACAATACCACTATATATCTCAGGCACTTCTCTTTCAAATAATCTTTTAACTAAGCCAGGATGTGTTCTTGAAACTATTACTTGAGCACCCTTTGTAGTATTTCTAACTTCAACTATATACAAACTAAGCTTTTCATTAAAAACATACTCTTCTCCAGGCATTTGCTCATTAGGTCCAAGGACTGCTTCTATTTTGCCTAAGTTGATAAACACGTTCCCTCTATCTTTTCTTATTACTGTTCCTGTAATTATATCATATTCTTTTGCTATAAATTCATTATATATGATATTTCTTTCTGCTTCTTTAATTCTTTGTATAACAACTTGCTTTGCAGATTGTGCTGCTACTCTTCCAAATTGTCTTGGAGTAACCTCTATCTCTGCTATATCTCCTAAGCTGTATCTTGGACTTATTTCTCTAGCTTCTTCTAGTAAAATTTCACTGCTTTCATCTTCAATTTCTTCCACAACTTCTTTTTGAGCATAAACATGAATTTCACCTGAGTCTCTATCCATAGTAACCTTTACATTTTGACCGCTATTTGGAGAATTTGCATAGTTCTTTTTATATGCAGCAACTAATGCATCTTCAATTGTGCTAAATAATATTTCTTCACTTATTCCTTTTTCTTTTACAATTTCTTTAAGTGCGCCTATAAATTCTTCATTCATCTCATTATCCTCCTATAACGCAGGATTTAAATTCACTACTGATACTTTGTCTCTTGGAATAGTTACTGAAGCATTATCAATTTCAAGCACTAAATTTAAAGTATCAAAGTCTTTTAAATTTCCTTCATATTTTTTCTTTCCATTTAATAAACTGTTTAAAATTACTTTTACGTCTTGATTTAAATATTTCTTAAAATGTTCTTCTGTAAATAGCGTTCTAAATACTCCTGGTGAAGAAACTTCTAAATTGTATTCATCAGAAATAGGATCTTCAATATCTAATATATCACTAATTTCTCTGCTTACTTTTTCACAGTCAGAAAGAGAAATTCCTTTTTCGTTATCTATATAAACTCTAAAAATATATTCCCCTGCTTCTCTTACATACTCTAAATGATAAAGCTCACAATTATTTTTTTCTACTATAGGCTTTGCAAGAGCTGTAAGTCTTTCAATTAATGGGTTATTTTGCATAACTATTACCTCCTTATTTAATTTTTGTTTAGTATGAGCTGCTGCCACTTGCCTTGCTTAAATAGCAGTTTGGTGGTAAATATTTCTACAACAGTTTATATACTCTCAGAAATTAAAACCACCTTCATCATAATGCCAAAATTGTATTACTAATTTTAATAGATTTTTACTAGTATGATACACCATCTATAAAGTTATATTCCTTACTATAGTTTCTCATACCTGCTTAATATAGGCAAACATTCTTCATCTTCTACTTCTACTAATAAGAGATGAATAATTTCCCATAACATTTATTAAATATAAAAATATACAATAAAACGCAACGAATAGATGTTGCGTTTTAATAAATAGAGAGTAGGCAAAACCTACTCTCTCCAACTAAATTTGTCATAACTCACTAAACTAACCTAAATTATATCATAGTTTTTCTTTTATTTCAAGTAAATTACCATCTTAAAATAAACATAATTGATTAGTTTCTGGTAAGCCTTCTAACGCACCATGATTATCTAAAGATTCAATTACTGTTTTGGATACTTTACTTCTCATTCGTAAATCTTCTTTAGAAATAAACTCTCCATCTGCTCTAGCTTCCATAATACTCTTAGCTGCGTTTTGTCCTACACCCTGTAGTCCGCTAATAGGCAGTCTAATTGAATCTCCCTCTATAACAAATTTAATAGCATCAGATTTATATATATCCACTGGTAAGAATTTTATACCTCTTTTATACATTTCATAGGACAATTCTAATATGGTAAGCAGACCTTTTTCCTTAGGTCCTGCACTATTTCCTAAAGCATTTATCTCATCCATTTTAGCTTTTATAGCTTCTTCCCCTCTAATTACTATGTCGCCATCAAAATCATCTGCTCTAACAGTAAAATAAGTTGCATAATATGCTTTAGGGTAATAGACCTTATAGTAAGCTATTCTAACTGCCATCATAACATAAGCAGCAGCATGACCTTTTGGGAACATGTATTTAATTTTTTTACAAGATCCAATATACCAATCTGGCACATCATGTTCTCTCATTATCTTTTCATGTTCCTCTGAAAGCCCTTTACCTTTTCTAACTTTCTCCATTATGGTAAATGCAGTTTTAGGTGGAAGTCCTTTATATATCAAATACACCATAATGTCATCTCTTGTGGCTATACAATCTTTAAGAGTTGTGTAACCTTCTTTTATATAGTATTGAGCATTGTTAAGCCATACGTCTGTACCATGAGAAAGTCCTGAAATTCTCACCAAATCAGAAAAAGTTTTAGGTTGTGTATCTATAAGCATTTGTCTAACAAATTTTGTACCAAACTCTGGTATACCATAGCTACCTACTTCACAGCCCAATTCTTCTTTAGTAAGTCCTAAAGCTTCTGTAGAAGTAAATATGCTTAGTACCTTTGGATCTGAAAGAGGTATAGTCTTAGGGTCAACTCCAGTTAAGTCTTGTAACATTCTAAGTACTGTAGGATCATCGTGACCAAGTATATCTAGTTTTAACAATCTACCACTTATAGAATGGTAATCAAAATGGGTAGTTATTATATCTGATGTCGGATCATCTGCTGGACGTTGAATTGGGCAAAAATTAAATATTTCATTATCACTAGGAACAACCATTATACCGCCTGGATGCTGTCCTGTAGTTCTTTTAACTCCTGTACATCCTAAAGTTAATCTTTCAATTTCAGCTGATGTTGCATACTTTCCTTTTGACTCCAAATATTTTTTTACAAATCCATAAGCAGTTTTTTCTGCAATAGTACCTATAGTTCCAGCCTTGAAAGTATATCCTTCACCAAATAACACCTCTGTATATCTATGAATATCACCTTGGTTATCCCCTGAAAAGTTAAGGTCTATATCCGGTTCTTTGTCTCCTTCAAAACCTAAGAAAGTTTCAAAAGGTATATCATGACCATCTTTATTATAAGGAGTACCACATTTTTCACAATTTTTATCTGGAAGGTCTACTCCTGAAGCTACAGATCCATCCATAAAGAATTCACTATGTTTGCAATTTGGACATACATAATGAGGTGGAAGCCCATTTACTTCTGTTATATCTGACATAGTTGCAACAAAGGAAGAACCAACAGATCCTCTAGAACCAACTAAGTATCCATCAGCTATAGATTTAGCAACTAATTTATGTGCAATTAAATAAAGCACCGCATACCCATTGTTTATTATAGAATTTAGTTCCTTATCTAATCTTTTTTGAATAACATCTGGAAGGTTCTCTCCATATATAGAATGAACTTTTTTCATGGTCATATTTCTTATATCCTCTTCTGCACCTTCTATCTTAGGAGGATAAGTCTCATCTGGTATAGGCTTTATAAATTCAATTTCATCAGATATTTTATTAGGATTTACTATTACCACTTCTCTTGCTTTTTCTTCACCTAAATAAGAAAATTCTTTAAGCATTTCATTAGTAGTTTTTAAATATAAAGGAGCTTGATTATCTGCATCTGAAAATCCTTGCCCTGCCATTAATATTCTCCTAAACACTTCATCTTTAGGATTTAAAAAATGGACATCTCCAGTTGCTACTACCAGCTTATTATACTCTTTACCTAAATCACAAATTTTCTTATTTATCTCTCTTAGTTCCTCTTCATCTTTAACATTTTTATTTTCTATTAAAAATCTATTATTATCTATTGGCTGAATTTCTAAATAATCATAAAACCTTACTATCTCTTCCATCTCTGCTATAGATTTGCCTTGTAGCACTTCTCTATATATTTGTCCTGCCTCACAGGCAGAACCTATAATAAGTCCTTCCCTGTATTTTTCAATAAGGCTTTTAGGAAGTCTTGGTTTTCTGTAAAAATAATCTAAGTTAGAATAAGAAATAAGTTTATATAAGTTTTTAAGTCCTGCTTGAGTTTTTGATAATATAATCACATGATATGTATTTGCTTTTTTTATATCGAAATTTCCTAAAAATTCACTGTTTAAAGTATCAATATCTAAGATATTTCTTTCTCTAAGCATATCAAAACAATGTAGAACTATATCTGCAGTTGCTTTAGCATCATCTACTGCTCTATGGTGGTTTTCTAGAGATATCCCTAGATGTTTACATATCACATTTAACTTATATCTTTTTAAATCTGGAAATAAAAACTTTGCTAATGGTATTGTATCCATTATTGGACTTTTAAATTCTAACCCTAATCTTTTACAATTTTTTATTATAAAGGATGTGTCAAAAGAAGCATTATGAGCAACCACTATACTATCCCCTATAAACTCCATAAATTTAGGAAGTATACTTGATATATCCTCAGCATCTTTTACCATTTCATTATTAATACCTGTAAGTTCTGTTATTTCATAAGGAATAGACCTGTTAGGATTTACAAATTCATTAAATCTATCAACAATTTTACCATCTTCTATTTTTACAGCTCCAATTTCTATTATACTGTCATTTTCACTTGAAAATCCTGTGGTCTCTATATCAAATACTACAAAGCTATCATCTAAAGTTTTTCCTTCTCCATTAACGACAATTGGAATTCCATCATCTACTAAATATCCTTCCATTCCATATATGATTTTTATATTATGTTTTTTTGCAGATTCCATAGCTTCTGGGAAAGCTTGTGCAACGCCATGATCTGTTATAGCAATAGCACTGTGTCCCCATTTTGCTGCAGTTTCAATCAATTTTGACGCTGAAGCTAATCCATCCATAGCACTCATAGTTGTATGAGCATGTAATTCTATTCTTTTTTCTTCACTAGTGTCATTTCTCTCAATTTTATGCATCTTAACTATGTGTTTACCCATTATAACTATTTCTCTGGCATAAGTATCATATATGACTTCTCCGCTTACTTTGCAATAAAGTCCTACTTTTAAATTTTCTTGAAGTCTTTCAAGTTCTTGATTTCTTAAAAAGCATTTTACAGTTATAGAACTTGTATAATCTGTTATATAAAAAGTAGGAATAATTCTTCCAGTTTTAGTTTCGATAATTTCAACTTTAAATACATCTCCACAAACAGAAACAAAACCTGAAGTTTGGTCCAATTCTTCTATTGGAGTTACTTCACCATTTATATGCTTACCTACAATAACATTTTCATCTTTAATATCTGTCTTAGTACTTTCAAACCTGTTCTTTTTGTATGCTCCTTGATTTGAATTTGATGAAGATTTATTCTTAGGCTTTTCTTTAAATGCTACCTGACTTTCCTTCATAACTTCTTGGATTATATCCATATTTTCTTTTTCTTTTTCTTTAAAATAATCAAATTTTTTATCAACATTATATTGAACTTTAATATTGGCATTTATTCCATACACTTCTTTAAGAGCAGATTTAAGATTACGTTCCATATTTTTATTACATAATAAATCACAAATAAATCTATTTGAAATAAATATATTTAAAGTATCATTTTCAACTGTCTTTTTACAATTTAAAAGTACTGTTTTTAAAGTTGGACTTTGTGATGTCACAGTAGTAACAACATCAGTCCAATACATAGTACAAACTTCTTCAAGATTAGCAGATTTTATATCTACATACCATATAAATTCTAATTCATTAAAAGAAGGTAAAATATTTTTTAAAAGTTTTTCTACCTTTGGTTTCCCATCTTCTTTTAACTTATTATTACATTTAACATGTATTCTCAATTTTTCGCTTTTTTTAAGGTACTGAACTTTCAGTACCTTAATATCATATTTGCTAATCTCTTCGTCGTCATCTAAATGATTCTTTAAAATATCAACTAGGCTTACGTTCATATTTTCTCTGCCTCCTAGTCTTAAAGTTTTTCTATTTCCTTCATGAGCTCTTCAACAAGCTCACTTTCTTTAACTTTTTTAATAATCTTTCCTTTTTTAAATATAAGCCCTTGGCCTTTTCCTCCTGCAATTCCTATATCTGCTTCCCTGGCTTCTCCTGGCCCATTTACTGCACAGCCCATTACTGCCACTTTAATATTTTTCTTTAAATTTGATAATCTTCTTTCTACTTCATTTGCAATACCTATTAAATCAATTTCAGTTCTGCCGCAAGTAGGACAAGATACAAATTCCACACCTTCATTTATATATCCTATAGATCTTAAAATTTCTCTTCCAACTTTAATTTCCTCTTCAACGTCTCCAGTTATTGATACTCTTATAGTATCTCCAATTCCTTCAGTTAATAATGCACCTATTCCTATACTTGATTTTATAGTTCCTCTCCAAGGAGTTCCTGACTCTGTTACCCCCAAATGAAGTGGATAATCTACTTTATTAGAAATTAGCTTATAACTTTCTATCATTTGCAGTACATCAGAAGATTTAATTGAAATTACTATGTCATGAAAATCCATATCTTCAAGAATTCTCACATGACCTAAAGCACTTTCTACTAAAGCTTCTGGACATGGTTTTCCATACTTCTCTAGTAAAGATTTCTCAAGAGAACCAGAATTTACTCCAATTCTTATTGGAATATTTCTCTCTTTAGCTGCCTTTACTACTTCCCTAACTCTTTCTTCACTTCCAATATTGCCTGGATTAATTCTAAGTTTAGCTACTCCATTTTCAATAGATTTTAAAGCTAATCTATAATCAAAATGTATATCTGCCACTAAGGGAATATTAATTCTTTTTACTATTTCCTTTATGGCTTCTGCTGCTTCCATATCTGGTACTGCACATCTTACAATATTGCATCCAGCCTTTTCTAGTCTTAAAATTTGTTCTACAGTGGAGTTAACATCTCTAGTATCTGTGTTTGTCATAGATTGTACAGCTATATTTGAATCTCCACCAATATAAGTATTTCCTATTTTTATTTTTCTCGTAGCTTTTCTTTGCATAATTTTCACTCCTAAAACTGTATAGGGCTCACTATATCTTTTATAAGCACTATAACCATAAGTGCCATTAATATCATAAATCCATAATAGTTTATTGTTGCAACTTTTTCTTTATTAAATTCTTTTCGAGTGATTATTTGAAGTAATAATAAAAATATCCATCCACCATCTAATGCTGGGAAAGGAATTATGTTAAATATAGCTAATTGAACACTTAAATATGCAATAAAGAACATCAATGTAGTTAAACCTGCTTTTGCAACTTTTCCTGTAACCTTTATTATAGTTATAGGTCCACCTACATCATCTTTAGATATCTTACCTTGGAATAATTGTCCGAAAAATTTAAAAGTTTGTTTTGCCATACTTAAGGTTTGGTCTAAGCCATATTTTACTGATTCAGTAAAAGTTGGTGTTTTAAAAGCTCCACCAATACCAACTAGATATTGATTTCTTTCTGCGTTAAACTCTGGTTTAACTTTATAATCTTCAACCACACCATCTCTTTCAACAGTTATAGTTACCTCTTCTCCTTTTCCTGTAACAATATTGGTTACAAAGTCATCCCAAGTGACAATTTTGTTGCCATCTACTTCTTTTATAATATCTCCACTTCTTATTCCTGCAACATATGCTGGAGTGTTTTTTTCTACTTTATCTACTGTTGGAATTTGAAAGCCTTGAATTTTTCCAACTATAGAAAATAAAATAATAGCAAGAATAATATTCATTATTGGTCCTGCAGATACTATTGAAAGCTTTTGCCAAGAACTTTTATTTGCATATGCCCTAGAATCTGTAGTTGTAACATCATCCTCTTCACCATACATTTTTACATATCCACCTATAGGAAGAGCTTTTATCATATATTCAGTTTCTTTTCCTTTTATTCCAAAAAGCTTTGGTCCCATACCAATAGAAAACTCATCAACTCTAACATCGTTTAATTTTGCAAGCATAAAATGTCCAAACTCATGACCTACTACCAAAAGTCCAAAGGCTAAAAGTCCCATAATCACATAGGAAATATTTTGAAGTATTGCTCCCATAAAAATCACCTCTTATAATTTATATTTTTCTCTCACATAATCCCTTACTTTACTATCTACTTCAATTATTTCTTCCAAAGTAGGGTTTTCTACATACTGGAATTTTTCCATACATTCTCTTATAATTTTTTCTATTTGAAGATATTCTATACCTCTATTTAAAAATAACTCCACAGCTACTTCATTAGATGCATTCATAATAGCGGGCATATTACCACTTTTCTTTCCTGCTTCATAGGCAAGTTTTAAACATCCAAAAGTATCCATATCAGGTTTTTCAAAAGTTAATGAACCTAAAGTATAAAAATCCAATTTTTCTGTTATAGAAGCTTTCCTATCCGGATAATTTAGTGCATATTGTATAGGCAGTTTCATATCTGTATTACCTAATTGAGCTATAACACTACCATCTATATATTCTACCATTGAGTGAATTATAGTTTCAGGATGTATCACAACCTCTATATTTTCATAAGGCATATCAAATAAATAATGTGCCTCTATTACTTCTAATCCCTTATTAACCAGCGTAGAAGAATCTATAGATATTTTCCTTCCCATATTCCATTTAGGATGTTTTAACGCCTGTTCTGGACTTATATTCTTAAGCTCTTCTCTTTTTTTCCCTCTAAAAGGTCCACCAGAACCAGTTAGTATCACTTTATTTAATGATTTATGATCATTTCCTTGAAGACATTGAAATACAGCACAATGCTCAGAATCTACAGGTAATATTTTTACCCCATTTTCCTTTGCTTCCTTCATTACAATTTCTCCAGCTACTACAAGAGTTTCCTTATTTGCAAGTGCAATATCCTTTTTAGCTCTTATAGCATTTATTGTGGGTACAAGTCCTATCATTCCTACTACAGAAGTAACTACCATTTCTATATCATCTAAAGTAGCAATTTTATTTAATCCTTCTAATCCACTGTGAACTTCAATGTTTAAATTGCGTTCTATGCAATAATCTTTTATTTTTATATAACTATCATGATCCATCATAGCCACATGCTTAGGATTAAATTCTTCAATTATATCTATTACTTTATCACAGCTGGTATTGGCAGATATTCCTAATATTTTAAACTCATCATTACTATTTCTAATCACTTCTAAGGTTTGAGTTCCTATAGAACCTGTAACCCCTAATATACTTATGTTCTTCAAAATAATCTCTCCTTCATAAATCTATTTAACACCATAAATTCTATCAAATTTTGGGTTAAATATAAATTCATTTACTGTTATAACATACAATGGTCCCATAATCATCCCTACTACTCCAAAATTTTTCATTCCTATATAAAGAGCTAAAACCATAGGAAGAGGATGAATTTGAAGTTTATTACTCATAAATTTAGTTTGTATCATTTGAGTATTAACCATAAGCAAAATATATAATAATATGATACCAAATGCAATAATATATTGCTTCATTCTCATATAGTATACAAATAATGGTAAGAAAATTATAAATATACCTACATAAGGAATTATATCTAATAGTCCACATACTATTCCAAGAACTATAGAATTTTCAACTGATAAGGCTGATAAACCTGCTATAGTTATAATTGTGTTAACCACTACAGATAAGAATAGTATCTTAAACATTTTTTTTACTTCACCGCTTTTTTCACATAGTATATAATAATTTTCTTCTTTAATTATTTTTTTTATAAAATTACAAATTGAAACAGTGTCAGATAAAATAAAGTAAGCAGTAATATTACCTATAAAGTATATTAATATCTGTTCGGTAGTATATACTGCTCCTTTCGTTAAAACTCCACTATTAAACACATTAGAAAAAACATTCTTTAATCCATCTTTTATAGTTAAAGTATCAATTTTATTAAATGGTATAATTTTATTATACATATTAACAAAATCCACAATGAATCCTTCATATTGATTTATAATAAAACTTTTCATATGAGTAAACAAAAAGTTTCCTATAAACAATATTATTATAAATAAAAATCCATTTACAAATATTAAGCTGATTACCGCACTGGTTTTTGAATTAAATATATTATTTTTAGTTATAATTTTATGTATAGGTAATGACATTATCAATAAAGCTATAGTTACAACTATAGGTTGAATATAATTAGTCATTAGTATACTTAAAAATATAAACACTACCAGTAATACAGCTGAATAAATTATTTCTTTATATTTCACTCCTAAATCCCCATAAAAATTGCTATATAATAGTATATTATAACTGATACGAAAAGTATGCTATCAAATCTATCCAATATTCCTCCATGTCCAGGAATAAGATTGCTATAATCTTTTACTTTTGCATATCTTTTTATGGAAGATGCTACAAAATCTCCAAACTGTCCAAATATACCTCCTAATATTCCTATAATAACATAGTTATATATTGAAATATTAACTCCATATTTACTAATTATATAGCCATATAAGGTACATCCTATTATACTTCCTAAAAGTCCTCCTATAGCTCCTTCTACAGTTTTCTTAGGGCTAACTTTAGGAATCAATTTATGTTTTCCTAAATATTTTCCGCTATAATATGCTAAGGTGTCACATCCCCAAGATGATATGAATATAAGCCATATCAAATAATTTCCATAAGTTCCATTTTCAATCAATACCATAAAACCAAAAAACACAGCCACATATAAATATCCAAATATGGTCACTGCTACATCATTAAAATTATAGTCGGTTTTTATAACAGGAACACAAAGCAGTAAAAATACTGCAGCTATTAACACATAAAAAAATATTTCTAAATTTAATGTAGATTTTAAGGTAATAAAATGTATTAAACAAAGGGCGTAACCTGCTATAGCTATTGGTTTTATTCCACATTGTTTTGAGGTTTTATAAAACTCATATAATCCTAACAATGCTAAAATCATCACAAAATATTTAAGATATATGCCACCAATGAAAAATATTATTAATGACGGTGCAATTATTGCAGCACCAATATATCGCTTATCCATTTTTAATCCCCCTTTGTTATTTCACACCACCAAATCTTCTATCTCTATTTTGAAAATCAGCTATAGCTCTATGTAAATCTTCTTCTTTAAAATCTGGCCAGTTTATATCAGAATACCAAAATTCAGCATAAGCACTTTGCCATAAAAGGTAATTGCTTAATCTTTGTTCTCCACTTGGTCTTATTATTAAATCAGGATCAGGCATGCCATCTGTATATAAATAACTTGAAAATAATTCTTCATTTATAGATGAAATGCTCAATTTTTCATCTTTTACTTCACTGCAGATTTCTTTAACTGCCAATATTATCTCATCACGTCCGCCATAATTCAATGCTATATTTAAAGTTAATCCAGTATTGTTTTTTGTCTTTATTTTTGCATTTTCTATGGTATCCTGGCAAATTTGAGGTAATTTTGTAATGTCTCCAATGGTTCTAAAAATTACATTATTCTTATGTAAGTCCTCTAATTCCTTATTTAAAAATTCTACAATTAAATTCATAAGAGCTGAAACTTCATCTTTAGGTCTTTTCCAATTTTCTGTAGAGAAAGCATAAAGAGTTAAGAATTTCACACCTAAGCTGTTACATTCATCTACAATTCTTCTAATGCTTTTCATTCCTTCTCTATGTCCCATAACTCTTGGTAGACCTTTTTGGTTTGCCCATCTTCCATTTCCATCCATTATAATTGCAATATGTACAGGTATTCTTTCTAAATCTAATGTAATTTCCTCTTTTTCATTGCTTTTCTTTTTAAAAAAATCTAACAATTTTATCCCTCCATTCCATCTATTTTAGTTAATAATTAATTCTATCGAATAATTTTCTCATCTATAAAAAATAAATTTAATCTTCAATTCATAATTATATAGGAAGTTGACTATCAATCATATAAGTATTATTAACTAAAATTCTGTCCATTAAAATAGCATAAGTCAAAAACTTTTCATATTATTAATAAAACCTGCAAAAATGCAGGTTTTATTAATAATATAATTAAACTGACATAACTTCCTTTTCTTTTGCTTCAAGAATTTTGTCTATTTCTTTTATAAACTTATCAGTTTCTTTTTGTACGTTTTCTTCTGCTTTCTTAGCTTCATCTTCACTAATTTCGTTATCCTTTTTAAGAACTTTTATCTTATCATTAGCGTCTCTTCTTATAGATCTTACAGCAACTTTAGCCTCTTCCCCAACTTTTTTTATAGATTTAACAAGATTTTTTCTTGTTTCTTCAGTAAGTTCTGGAATTACTAATCTTATAACTGCACCATCACTTGAAGGATTTAGTCCTAAGTCTGATTTTAAAATTGCTTTTTCTATTTCTTTTATTGAACCCTTATCCCATGGTTGGATTAAAAGAACCCTTGGTTCTGGAGCAGATATACCAGCAACTTGATTTAATGGCATCATACTACCATAACATTCAATTTCAATTCTATCAAGCATTTTAGGATTTGCCCTACCAGCTTTCATTGAAGATAGTTCATTTTTTAATACTGATACAGTCTTGTTCATTTTTTCGTCAGCAGTCTTAATAATTTCTTTTACCATAGAATTCCCTCCATTTAAACTTGGCATTTACATGTATCAGAAGATACTAGAGTACCAATTTTTTCACCTTTAATTGCTCTAATTATATTTTCTGGTTCATCTAATCCAAATACTAATATTGGAATATTATTATCCATACATAATGATGTAGCTGTAGAATCCATAACTTGTAATCCTTTATCTAATACATCTATATAGTTAAGATTATCAAATTTTATAGCATCAGAATATTTATGCGGATCCTTATCATATACACCATCTACTTTTTTTGCTAACAAAATTACTTCTGCTTCGATCTCAGCTGCTCTTAATGCCGCTGTAGTATCTGTGGAGAAATATGGATTTCCAGTACCTGCTGCAAATATTACTACTCTACCTTTTTCTAGGTGTCTCATAGCTCTTCTTCTTATAAAAGGTTCAGCTACCTCTCTCATCTCAATAGCAGTTTGAACTCTAGTATGTACTCCTACGGTTTCTAATGAATCTTGAAGTGCTAATGCATTTATACAAGTTGCTAACATCCCCATATAATCTGCTGTTGTTCTATCCATACTTTCGCCGCTTCTTCCGCGCCAGATATTACCACCGCCAACAACTGCACCAACTTCTACTCCCATTTCTACTAATTTCTTAATCTGCAATGCTATTTTATTAGCCACCTCAAAATCTATTCCATATCCTTTATCTGCAGCTAAAGCCTCACCTGAAAGTTTAAGCATAACTCTTTTGTATTTAGCAGCCTCCATATATATTATACCTCCAATTTATTATATTTACATCATAATTTTGTATAATTACAAGATATTTGAAAAAAAGAGAACACAGAGTTCTCTTTAATTTTAACTATTTACCTTGCATTTTTTGAACTTCTTCAGCAAAGTTATCTTCTTTTTTCTCGATTCCTTCTCCTCTTTCGAATCTAGCAAATCTTGTGATTTTTATATCTGCTCCAATTTTCTTAGATTCTTCTTGAAGATATTTAGTTATAGTGTAATCAGAATTTTTAACCCAAATTTGATCTACTAAGCAAACTTCTTTTAAGTATTTATTTACTCTTCCCATAACCATTTTATCAACTATGTTTTCTGGTTTTCCTTCATTTAAAGCTTGAACTCTATATATTTCTTTTTCTTTTTCTAAAGTTTCTTGATCTACTGCGTTCTTATCTAAGAATAATGGATTAGCAGCAGCAACTTGCATAGCAACATCTTTAGCAACTTGAGCTAAAGCTTCATCTTGCTTTTCACAAGCTAATTCAACTAAAACACCTATTCTTCCGCCACCATGAATATAGCTTTGAACTATTCCATTGTCTATAGAAAATCTTTCAAATCTTCTTACAGACATATTTTCTCCAATTTTTGCTATTAATGCAGTTAATACTTCTTTAACTGTTTTTTCACTATCAGCTATGTATTTGTCCTCTAATAGTTCTTCTACTGTATTAACATTTGTTTCAATTACTTGTTTAGCTATATTATCAGCTAATGTTTTAAATTCTTCATTAGCAGCAACGAAATCTGTTTCGCAGTTAACTTCAACTACTGCACCTTTTTTCATATCTTCTGATATGTAAGTTACAACTAGTCCTTCTGCAGCTATTCTTCCAGCTTTCTTAGCAGCAGCAGCTAATCCCTTCTCTCTTAATATTTCAATAGCTTTGTCCATGTCTCCATTTGTTTCATTTAGAGCTTTTTTGCAGTCCATCATTCCTGCACCAGTTCTTTCTCTAAGCTCTTTAACCATGCTCGCAGTTATCATTGTTACTCCTCCTATTCATAATTAATTTAAAAGGTAAATGAAAAGAATCACTTCTTTCACCTACCTTAAAAATTTATATGCTCATACATCTTAATTACAGATGTTAAAATCAAGGTAATAAATATTATTCAGCTAATTGTTCACCTTGTCTAGCTTCAATTATAGCATCTGATAATCTTTCAGTTATTAATTTTACAGCTCTTATAGCATCATCATTTCCTGGTATTACATAGTCAACTTCATCTGGATCACAGTTAGTGTCAACTATAGCTATAACTGGTATTCCTAATATTTTTGCTTCTGATATAGCATTTTTTTCTTTTCTAGGATCAACTACAAATAATGCACCAATTTTGCTTGCATCCATGTTTCTGATTCCGCCTAAGTTTTTCTCTAATTTTTCTCTTTCGTTTTTAAGTTTTATAACTTCTTTCTTTGGAAGAACATCAAATATTCCATCTTCTTCCATCTTATCTAATTCTTCTAATCTTCTGATTCTAGTTTTGATTGTTCTGAAGTTAGTTAACATTCCACCTAACCATCTATTGTTAACGAAATGCATTCCAGATCTAACTGCTTCTTCTTGTATAGCTTCTTGAGCTTGTTTTTTAGTTCCTACAAATAGAACTTCTTTTCCTTCTTCTGCAATAGATTTTAAGAAATCATATGCTTCATCGATTTTTTTAACTGTTTTTTGTAAATCGATAATATATATTCCGTTTCTTTCTGTGAATATATATGGAGCCATTTTAGGGTTCCATCTTCTTGTTTGGTGTCCAAAATGTACACCTGCTTCTAATAATTGTTTCATTGATATAACTGCCATTTTAATATACCTCCTTGGTTTTACCTCCATTACTATCATTTTCATGAAAGACCTAAATTCAGGCACCCTTTCACAAATACAGTAATGTGTGTATTTTCTCACTTGTGTAGTATAACATAATTGTAATTACTATTCAACATAAAATTTAAAGCTTATAAGGTTTATATATAATATTTAATGCAAACTTTATTGTCAAATTTAGTAAATTACTCAAACTATACTTTTACTTAAACATACTTAAAATGATATTAATTTTAAGATTTACATTTTTTATATTTTAATATTAAGTTTACCACTTTTTATAAGTAATATTCATTTCAACTTGTAATATGTGAATTTAATCTATAATTTTAATTTAAAATTGATAATGAACAATTATGGTTGAGAAATTTTCAATTATAAAAAAACATAAAAAAATTATAAAAAAGCATAAAAATAGAGCAATTCTTTCATGCTCTATTTTTACTACTTTATTTAAGTTTGTTTAATTCATCCATTAACTTGTCATTAAGTATTTTTATATGTGTTCCCTTCATACCTAATGATCTTGACTCAATAACTCCAGCACTTTCAAATTTTCTTAGTGCATTTACTATAACTGATCTTGTAATACCAACTTTATCAGCTATTTTAGATGCTACAAGTAATCCTTCAGTACCATCTAATTCATTGAATATATGTTCAACTGCTTCTAACTCTGAATAAGATAGAGTTCCAATTGCTAATTGTACTATAGCTTTTTTTCTTGCTTCCTCTTCAATTTCTTCACTTTTAGCTCTTAGTATTTCCATACCAACTATAGTTGCACTATATTCAGCTAATACTAAATCTTCTTCTGTGAATTCTTTATTAAATCTTGCAAGAAGTAATGTTCCTAATCTTTCCCTATTTCCATTTATAGGTACAATAGTTGAAAGTTTTCCTTCTATAGCACATTCTTTTAAATCTTCAAATACACATATTCCTTTACTTGAAAGATTTGCTCTAGTTTCGTCAATACTAAGTAATCTGTTGTTATATTCATCTGGGAACCTCATATTTTTTACAACTTGATCTTTGACTGTATCACACTCAAATCCTGCTGCAAAGTTAAAGCCTAGTATTTTACCTTTTCTGCTGATTATATATACATTACATTGTAATACTTCGCTTAACAAATTGCAGATATCGTCAAATACTACTGGCTCAGTACCTGATTTTTGCAATATTTTATTCAATTTTCTTGTCTTATCTAATAGCGACACTTCTACTCCTCCTTACCAAATTCACTACATTAAATTGAGTATATATCTTGTTACTAACTACACCTAATAAATCTTACTTTATAAGATTAAAGTTGTCACTTTAAACAATTCTAAAAAGTTGCCATCAAAATTTTAAATTTTTAGAATTGTTTCATCCCTAGACAATCATATCATAAAGATTTTAATATTTCAATAAAATTTTACTTGATTCGACATTTTTCTTGGAAACTCATAGGATATTCTTTCACTTTTTAACATGAAAAAATTTATATTTTTTATTGTTCTGTATTATTATTTTGCATATTTTCTTCTTTTTTATACTTACATTCTTTATTTATACATTCCAAATAATCGCCTTTTGTTTTTGTGTATCTCTTAACCATTATTTCACCACATTGAGGACATTTTTCACTTGTAGGTTCAAACCAACTTACAAAATCACATTCTGGATAAGAGCTACATCCATAAAATTTATTTCCTTTTCTACTTCTCTTTTCTAGTATTTTACCTCCACACTTAGGACAAGGTACATCTAATTCTACTGCTAGCGGTTTAGTATTTTTACATTCAGGATATCCAGGACATGCAAGAAAATCTCCAAATCTTCCATGTTTTATAACCATCATTCTTCCACATTTATCGCATGCTATATCTGTGACTTCATCTTCAATGGTAATTTTAGCTATTTCTTTTTCAGCTAAATCTATAGATTTTTTAACAGGAGTAAAAAACTCATCCACTATTTTCTTCCAAGATTCTTTTCCTTCTTCTATGCTATCAAGCTTGTTTTCCATAGCTGCTGTAAATTCTATATCTACTATTTCTTTAAAATATTCACTAATTAAATTATTAACAATATATCCAAGCTCTGTAGGCTCAAGAACTTTTTTGTTTCTTTCTATATATTTTCTATCTAAAAGAGTAGATATGATAGGAGCATAAGTACTTGGTCTTCCGATGCCATTTTCTTCTAAAGTTTTAACTAAAGATGCTTCTGAAAATTTAGCAGGTGGCTGAGTAAAATGTTGCTTTCCATCTATGGTTTTATAACTAATTTCATCACCTTTATTTAATTTAGGCATCTTTATAGCTTTTTCATCTTCATCATTGTCATTATTATAAATTTTTGTGAAACCATCAAATTTAACAGTAGAACCAGTAGCTTTTAAAGAATATTCTCCATTATTGATTTCTATTGAAGTACTATCTAATATACAAGAAGCCATTTGACTCGCTACAAATCTATTCCAAATCAATGAATATAGCTTATATTGAGGTTCTTTTAAATTTTCTTTAGCTATTTCAGGCGTTATCTCAATATTGGTAGGCCTGATAGCTTCATGGGCATCTTGAGTATTTTTCTTTCCTTTATATACTCTCTTGTTTTGAGGTAAATATTTGTCCCCAAAATTAGTTGTAATGAAATTTTTCGTATTTTCTTGTGCTTCATTAGAAACTCTAACAGAGTCTGTTCTCATGTAAGTAATTAATCCTATTGAGCCATGTCCTTTAATTTCTACACCTTCATAAAGCTGTTGTGCTATTGACATAGTCTTTTTAGTAGGGAAATTTAACTTTCTATAAGCATCTTGCTGAAGAGTACTTGTAGTAAAAGGTGGAAGTGGATTTTTATTTTTTTCACTATTTTTTACACCCTTAACTACAAAAGTTCCCTTTTCTAAATCCTTAATTATTTTGTCACTATCTTCTTTTGAAGATATCTCTATTTTCTCTCCATTTTTACTATGTAATTTTATTACAAAGTTTTCTTTTTCATTATCTTTAAATACATTACATTCAATTGTCCAATATTCTTTAGGTACAAATTCAGATATTTCTTTTTCTCTATCACATATTATTTTTAAAGCTACAGATTGAACTCTGCCGGCACTTAATCCCCATTTAATTTTTCTCCACAATATAGGACTTATTTCATATCCTACTAATCTATCTAATACTCTTCTTGCTTGTTGAGCATCAAATACATTTTCATTAATTTCTCTTGGATTTTTAATTGCTGCTTTTACTGCTGTTTTTGTAATTTCATTAAACTCAATTCTGCATTTTTCACCTTCAGAAATTTTAAGTGCTTTAGCCAAATGCCATGATATAGCTTCTCCTTCTCTATCAGGGTCCGTTGCTAGATAAACTTTCTCACTTTTTTTTGCTTCTTTTTTAAGTTTTTCTAAAAGCTCTCCCTTTCCTCTAATAGTTATATACTTTGGTTCGTAATTATTATCTATATCTACGCCTAATTGACTTTTTGGCAGATCTCTTACATGTCCCATCGAAGCTTCAACTATATAATTTTTTCCTAAATACTTCTTTATTGTCTTCGCTTTAGCAGGTGACTCAACTATAACTAGTTTTTGACCCATCTTATCCCCTCCAGTAATCTTGTCATTAATTATTATTTTAATTACAAAGACTCAATTTTAAAATAACACTTTATATACTTTTATTTACTTTAGCATAATAGTTGCCATGTAAACAGTATATTTCATCTTTTAGTTGCATTTCAAATAATAACCCATATAATTGTTTTATGTCAATATTAGTAGCTCTTGCAATGTCATCAATATGTATAGGATTTTCCCCTAATAAAGTATATATTTTGTCATTTTCTTTACTAATATTAGAGTGGTTTTTCTTGTTTTCTTGTCGAATTATATTTAAATTTAATAGATTTATTATATCTTCTATAGTTGTAAAGACAAAAGCTCCTTCTTTAATTAATTTATTACATCCTTTACTTTCAGTAGAAAAAACTGAACCTGGTACAGCCATAACATCTCTTCCTTGTTCTAATGCTGTGGATGCAGTAATAAGTGATCCACTTCTTTCTCCAGCTTCTATCACTAATACTAAATCACTAATTCCACTAATTATTCTGTTTCTTCGGGGAAAATTATATTTTTCTGGTGATGCATTTGGTAAAAATTCTGATATAATGCATCCGCCTCTATTTAATATTTCCTCGTATAGTTTATAATTTTCTTTAGGATATATTACATTTACACCACTACCTAGTATTGCACAAGTATAAATATTATTATCTAAAGCTGCCCTATGAGCTATACCATCTATACCCTTTGCCATACCGCTTATCACTTGAACATTGTAGTTTTTTAATTCTTTACAAATAATATTAACTATATTTTTTCCATAGTGAGTAGCTTTTCTCGAACCTACAATGGAAAGCTTTTTACTGTCATCTTCTAAGCTTTCAATATTACCTTTATAAAATAATATATAAGGTGGATCATCAATATTTATTAATCCTTTGGGATATTTAATTTCATTAAAAGTTACAGCATTAATATTATCTTTTTCCATTACTTTAAGAATTGAATTTAGTTTGTTTTCATCAAATCCTTGTACTAATCTTTCTATAATCTTATTATTACTTTCTCTCATAGAAAATGCATAATCATATATATTTTTTTCATTTTCTAATTCTTCTAAAAGTTTTATTTTTATATGATTACTCAATTTTATTGATGCAAACCATAGTTTATACTTATCCATTTTTACACCTACATATACCTTAAATTATTTCATTATTTATAAATTTTCTATACTGAAGCGCTTCTATAACATGTTTTTCTTCTATGTTTTCACTGGAATCTAAATCTGCAATAGTTCTAGAAACCTTCAAAATTCTACTGTATACTCTAGTGCTTATATGAAATTTATTAAAAACTTTTTCCAAAACTTCACTACAATTTTCGTCAATTTTACAATATTTTTTTATATGTTTTTCCTTCATTTCTGAATTACAATTTATATTATCTTCACTAAATCTTTTTCGTTGAATTTCTCTACAAATTTCTACTCTTTTTCTGATTTCACTTGAACTTTCATTTTTCGTTGTACTTCTAATTTCTTTATAGGATAATGGATTTACTGATGTAAATATATCTATCCTATCTAATAAGGGAGCTGAAAGCTTTCCTAAATATTTTTTAATCTCATAATCACTGCACTTACAAGGCTTTATATTTGTTCCAAAAAATCCACAGGGACACGGATTCAATGCTGCTATAAGCATGAAACTTGATGGATATACTACAGTTCCAGCATTTCTTGTTATTTTAATTTTTCTATCTTCTAAAGGCTGTCTTAAAACCTGCAGTAAATTCTTTTTAAATTCTAATATTTCATCTAAAAACAAAACTCCATTATGAGCTAATGAAATTTCTCCAGGCATTAAATATTTTCCTCCACCTACAAGTGCAACTTCTGTAGTTGTATGGTGTGGATTCCTAAAAGGTCTCTCTTCTATTAGTCCTCCCCTATATGCAGTACTTCCATAAACACTATAAATTTTTGTAACCTCTAAAGCTTCTTCATAACTTAATTTAGGTAGAATGGAGCTTATTCGCTTAGCTATCATAGTCTTTCCTGAGCCTGGTGCTCCATACATCAACACATTATGATACAATCCCCTGCTTCGTAAACCCCTCTCCCGACGAGCCTCCCAGCTACCCCTAAAAATTAAAATAGCCCTTCACGCCGAAGGGCTTATTTTCTTTACAATTTTTTATTCGCTTAAATTTCCTTGGGCCTACATTCAATCTTACCAGTCAGATTAAGAATAGTCAATAAATTCCTTTTGATACAATACAGCCTGCAATGAAAAATCCTAAGCCTGTTCCTTCTATATAAATAGGAAAGAACTATTTACGCACCTACATTTATTCGCAAGGTTCGCACTCTTTTAGCTAGAAGTCAATAGCAACAGAGCCTTTATAGCCTCAGGGTCCCTAGTATCAAGAAACTCCTCAAACCCCCTAATCACTTCATTTATTCGCTCACTCATGCTCTCAAACCCAAGATTATACCAACGCTCCGAGTGAGCAATCATATGCATCTCTACGCACACAGGTGGAGCAGTATGCCAGAAGTAGTGCCACCCCGAAGGCAATTCCCCCAGCACAGCTTCACTTATTCGGCATCCGACATCAATTTTCACATTAATTCGATAGCTATAGTCCACCCAGTCACTAATTTCTGTGGCTGTCCATATAGCCGACAGTGGCGTAATCCCCATATTATAAAGCCTTTTGGCAATTCCGACTGTTTCCCTGTCAGTCACAACCCAATACTTCGAGTCACACTTATGCTCGCCCCAGTCCTCGACCCACTCTCCACACGCCATACAAAACATTTCTATTGATTCAGTCATACCTCTTTAATCCTCCTTATCTTGAAGCTTTTATTTGCACGCTCTATGCACCTTCATAGATAGCCTTATACTTATAAGCCGTCTGTCTGCTAATCCCAACCACCCTAGCCAATTCCGTTATAGTCAACTCTCCAGCCTTATGCTTAGGATAGTGACGCACAAACCCAGTAGGCAAGTTATCAATAGTAGTTTCAGGGCGTCCAATTTTCGCACCCTTCTCTTTAGCGTTAGCCATTCCTGACTTAACTCTCTGACTAATTATTGCACGCTCTAACTCACTAAATACGCCCCACATCATAACCATACCTTGCGTCATGGGGTCCATCTCTGAACCACTACAATCTATTTCCATACCACCTATAACCAATTTTATTCGTTTTTCTTTGGCCTGTTCTATTATCTCGCAGAGTTGTTTAGTTGAGCGTGTTATTCTACTAACCTCAGTCGCCGTTATACTATCTCCCTCAGTAACCCTATCCATTAACCTGTTCCATTCGATTTTATCGGTCTTGCTCCCCGATACATATTCCCAATAGATGTTTTCTTTCTTAACACCTAACTTTTCTAATTCCCGAACCTGTCTATTTATATCCTGCCGGTCCTCGTTAGTACTACATCTACAATATCCATAATCCATAATCTAACAACCTCCTTTAAAATAATTGCTGCCTGACACTTAAACTCCCTATTTGTCAGCAAAACCGTCTTTATTATTTCTTTGACATTTTCGCTTTTTCGTCTGCTTCAAAACCTGCATAAAATCAACATAATTTTTCACCGACCCCGACCACATAGGGCTTCCTGCCGTACCACGAAAAGAGTTCCTTTCTTTGACATCGAATCTACCGCACTCCTGCACCTATAGTCAAGAGATTTATCGACCATTACGGGCTTCCTTAAAAATTGACCCTTCTTTTATTCGGTTTAAGATAATTGAGTTATATCAACTTATACTTTATTTATCCCAAGATAAGTGCTATAATCGAATAAAACATAGAGGAGGCGAACAACATGGCAGTTAGTTATAAGCCACTATGGATAGAACTAGCAAAAAGAGATTTAAGAAAAAAAGACATTCAAATTATGGCGAATTTAACTTCAAACCTAATTGCTAATATGGGAAAAAATGAATATATATCAATGAAAAATTTAGAAAAGATATGTAAAGCATTAGACTGCACGCCTAATGACGTGTTTGAATTTATACAGGAGGTTGAAAATTAAATGGATACTAGGGTAAGTGAAAGTGTTACAGAAAATATTTTTAGGGATTTTTATGGTGTAAACACCTTTATAGAAAAATCGGCAATTAATAACATATATAAGTTTAAATCAAAAAAAGGAACTAACTATAAAGGATACCCAGATTTTTTTAAGGAAACTGATGACTATGTTATAATTGTTGAAGCAAAAGCACTAAAACAGTCAGAAGCAGAAGAAGAAGTTCAAATATATATGCTAAATAACAACATAAAGAAAGACATTATAGGAATTGCAATCTCTGGTCAGAATTTAAACCAGATAAAAGCTACATATTATTATAAATTAGCAGGTGAAACTGATATTGAACTCTTTCAAGTTAAAGATAAATTAATCACACTATCAAACTTAGATAAAACTTTCAAAAAAAAGAAACACGGAGAAACAGTATCTAATGACGAACTAATTACAACTTTAAAAAATTTAAATGAAAGATTCCATGCTGATAATAAAGTTAGAAACACAGATAGAAGCTTATTCTTTTCAGGACTTATGATAGCCTTGACTAATGCGAATTTTAGAAACATATATAATCAAATAGAAGCGCCTTCTAAAGAAGCCGTTGCTGCTTTTCAAGGTTCTGTACTAGAATCACACAATCTGAATGAGAGCATTGTAAACGCTATTAATGAGCAACTACAATCCAAGGTTAATAATTTATCGAAAGTATTCAACTGGAAAGACCAATTTTCTTTTATAAAAAACATCGATTATTCTTTAAAAGAGTATAAAGAAATTATCAATATTATTCATAACAAAATTTATATACCTTTCTCAAATGAAGAAAAGCAAGATATTTTAGGAAAAGCCTATAAGGTATTCTTATCTAGGTCAGGCAGAGCGGAAGATAAAAATATAATATTAACTCCTGACCATATAAAAGGACTAATGGTAAAATTAGCAAGGCTCAGTATAGACGATGTTGTAATTGATACTTGTACAGGCTCTGGTGGTTTTTTAATGGAAGCAATGGAGATGATGACAACTCTAGCAAAAGACGATACAGAAAAAATTGAACATATACAAGAACATCAACTAATCGGATTTGAAATAGATGCTGTTTTATTCGCACTAGCATGCTCTAATATGTTTTTACACGGAGATGGAAGGTCAAATCTTTTATATAGGAGTAGCCTTTTATATAGCGATAAAAATGGGAAGTTACTTAATAGTAAAGATATAGATTTATTTAACTATATAAGGGGATTGAAACCGAATAAATGCATAATCAATCCCCCGTATGAGAACTCAAATCCAATAGATTTTACTTTGCAGGCTATTCAATATTTAGAAACTAATGGGAAGCTTATTATAATTATGCCAACACCTACACTTACTAAGCATAAAGATGATAAAACTAAAACCTTACTAGAAAAAGCTCGACTAGACTTTGTAATCAAAATGCCTTTGACTATTTTCAGCGAACAAAAGCGAACCGTAAATACTTCTATATTTGGTTTTACCAAGACGCCACACAATATAAATGATGAAGTCATATTCTATAATTTGAAAGATGATGGTTACGAAAGTATCCAGCATAAAGGAAGAGTAGATAAAAATAATCTTTGGAACGACATTGAAAACGCATTGATTAATACAATAAATAATTCTTACGAGGTAAAAGGTGTTTGTAAAAAGAAGAGAATATTTAAAAAGGAATTAAATGAAAAAGGAGAAGAAGTGTTAATATTAAACCCAACAGGATTTGAAAAACATCTAAAGAAAAACACTTCACTAATAAAAATGAAAGACATCTTCTTCTTTGATAAAGACACACTAAAGAAAGATAAATTACAGTCTAGTAAAAATGATGATAGCGGAGAATATGATTTTATAACAGCTTCAGATGAATGGAAAAAACACACAGAATACACACATGATTGTGAAGCATTAATATATGCAGTATCTGCAAGTGGGTCATTGGGAAAAAGCCAATATGTACATGGTAAATTTATCCCAAGTGATTTAGTGTTAGTACTGACAAATCGTAATAATCCTCTATATCCAATCAATATGAAGTTTTATAATATTTATTTAAACTCTATAAGAGAGCAGATATTTGATGATTTAGCGGATGGAACTTCAAAACTTACTCTAAAAGAAGATGATTTAAAAGAATACTATATTGAATATATTCCGCTAGAATTGCAGGATAGTTTTGTAAATGAGCATTATTACGTAATAGATAAATTGAAAAATCAACTACAAAATGCAGAAAAAAACATGATTAATGATATGGCAAAAATCATTAAGTAACTCTCATTATTTACGACCAAGATTAATTCTTGGTCGTTTTAAATTAGTTTCTTTTTAATAATTCCAATGGTTATAATTTCATAGACTAAGTTAAATTATGTTTGGTAGTTATAAGACCATACCTAAATCTTAATCCAAAAATCTAATTCCAACGCCTCCTAGTCAATCGTAGCTATAAGCGTTTCAAACATTATTAAGCTTGTAGAAACATATCCTCAGAAAGGTTATAATCATGCGAATATTAAAGACATTCTATCGCTGGATAGACAAGTGCTATTATCAGATTTATAAATGTTAGTCGGATGAATAAATATATAAACAAAAAGCGAGACCTCTCACCAAGAGACTGTCTCGCTTTTTCTTATCTAAAAATTATTTTCATTGAGCTGTATTCGACCACATCGGGTTTGTCAGCTTATTTATCCTTTAAATTTGCCGATATACTTGTTATAATCATTTCGTATGTAGGTAAAAGAATCCATAATTAAAAGCCATAAACGATACAATTAAATTGATAATTTAAAAGGAGGTAACAACAATGAAAAGAATTTTAACCCTTATTTTAGCAGTTGTAATGATTATGGCGATACTGCCAACAACAGAGGTTCACGCAGCGACTGGGAACTTAGAAGAACACAAACGTATTTTAAAAAGTGAACGCACAGACGGATACGCACTTGATTATTATTCACTCGACTTAGATTTTTATAACCGTCAATTAGAGGGAAGCTCCTTTGTTGACGAGCAAGCGGCTATAGTGAATAAAATAATCGCAGGAACTACAAGCGAATATGAAAAGGCACAAGCTGTATTCGACTGGTTGGTACAGAATATGATATACAGCAGTGCAGGAAGTAGCAGCGAACGTACCAAAGGGTTACCTCTATGGCAGTATGGTACTTGTGAAACATTCGCCTCTACTACAAGCACATTCTTCCGATTAGCTGGATTTCCAGTTAAGCAGGTGGGTGGAAGTGCATTTAGTTATGGTTCTTGGGGGGCTCACAAATGGAATCATGTTTATGTCGGTAACCGTTGGGTGTATGTAGATACAGTATGGGGAGATTTTGATATACCTGTTGAGGAGTGGACTATGGACCATAAATTATCTGCAGGGTTTATCAACCCTGAATGGAACGGTACGCTTACTGTTCTTGATACAAGCACACATCAAGAAGTTATGACAATAGGTCCAATCCCTTTGGGCACACCGTTAGGTGACATCCCAGAACTTAGTTCAATTAACCTATCTATAGACTTAGAAGGTAAATACCCTATTAGACTACACGATAAGTTTAACTCAACTTATGAGGCGGTTTGGACAAAGACGCACAGAGTATCCTTCGAGATACAGCTTGACAATGCTAATAAGTCATTAGTACCTCATGTAGTAGACGAAACAGACGGCAACCTTAACAGCTTCATTATAGTTCCTGACGGAGCAAAGCTTCCACAGGTTAAGCTACCTGTAAAGTCTGGTTACACTTTTATCGGCTGGCGTGAACTATTCAATGACAAAGCACCTATCTGGAACGAAGATACAGACAAAGTGACTGACGATATATCCTTCGTAGCAGTGTTTAAGAAAGGTACGGTAAACTACACGGTAAAGTACAACACTAATGGTGGCACAGCAGTTAAAGACACTACTATCAAAGCAAACACAAGCATTAAGAAACCTGCGGACCCTAAAAGAACAGGCTATAAATTCACAGGTTGGTATAAAGACAGTGCTCTTAAAGAGGCTTGGAACTTCTCAACCGACCTTGTTAGAAGAAACACTACACTTTACGCAGGTTGGGAAAGCACAAACAACGCCAAACCCACAGCTTCCAAAGTCCTTGTAAATGGTAAAGCTGTGGAGTTTGACGCTTACACAATCAACAATAATAACTATTTTAAGTTAAGAGATTTAGCACAAGCCGTGAACAATACAGAGAAGAACTTTGAAGTCACTTGGGACGGGAAGAAAAATGCTATCAACCTAATCTCTAACAAGGCGTACACCCCAGCGGGTGGTGAATTGTCCAAAGGTGACGGCAAAGCAAAAGCTGCAACCCTATCCACTTCAAAGATTTTTAAAGACGGCAAAGAAATATCCCTGACAGCTTATACTATCAACGGCAACAACTACTTCAAATTAAGAGATATAGCCAAAGCCTTTGACATAGGCGTAACTTGGGATAGCAAAACCAACACCATAGGTATCGACACAGCCATAAGTTATGTAGAAGAATAAAAATAATTTAATATCACTCAAGAGAGCCACCCAAAGGGCTCTCTTTTCTTATATACAGAAAGTTTCATCCGACCACAACGAGCTTCCTTCAATTCCAGAAAAATATTTCAAAATTATTTATATTTATTTTATAACCGATTTCCACGACTTATTCTTGCTTATCCATAATTATTTCGGATTAACCAGATTTTAAACCAATTTCAACTTATTTAAACCAATTTCAACTTGTTGCAACTTATATAAATACGCGGTACAATTTATTTAGAAAGTGAAACACGAAAACAAAATTAAAGGAGGAAAAGATTATGAACCATCATAGCCTATATGGAGAATTTTACTACAGCGAGAGTGCATTTAGAGAGGATTTACAAGAGAGCCACGGTTGGACTGAGGAAGACCTTGAAGGTGCTTACGAATTGCTTGACGTTGAAGAAGTTGATTACGACCAGTACAAAGTAGAAGGTCACGAGGGCATCATGAGTTGGGACGACATACAGACGGAATACATCAGTGCTTGTGCTATATGCGATGCTACAGACGGTGGTCCCGAGATAGTACAGATAGTAGTAAGCAGACTTTAACTTAAAGAATTGAGTAAGGGCGACTTCCACTCCGTCGCCCCACTCAACCCCCAACCACAGAAAGGAGGCAACACCAATGTCAAGACAAACATTCACCACCCTTGAAAAAGATGTCATTATCGAAATAGATGGTCGTCTACTTAAGACCACAGCAATCCTAGCAGCCGTCGTAGGAGGAAAGCGAGTAAATTATATCGACGAAGACGGCAACATAGTAAAATCAACACCCCTTAGCCAAAGTCCATACCGTGATATAGCTAAGAAAAAGTAACCGTTCATAAGAGAGGTTATCGGAAAACCTTACAAATCGGACACCCTAAAAAGAGTAGAAAACGCCCCTTATTTAGGGGCGTCAACGGAGAGCCGTCGTCATAAGAGTTCCGTTCTCATACCTGTTATTTACAGGCGTTTTTATCCGCAGACTGGACCACGTAATAATACAAGCGACCTAAACGCCCTACAATCGCCTTTAACTATATAACCCATACAAATCCGCTTGAAATAGTTTTTAAGGCGACCTGAGAAGCACACAGACGCTCAGAGCATATTAACGGAGTACCATTTGGCTCACATTCTATGAAAGGAGGTTTAAATCATGCTGAAACCCTTATCACCAACAGTTCTATCAATGGATTTACTTAACCAACTAAACAAGCACTACATCAGCACCCAATACAAGCACCTCAGAACCCCTTTACTCCAATATACCCCTGAGGCTATAGTCACTTACGCAGTTATAATTTACGATTATGTCATACTGCCTGCTGGGTTAGCCCCCAACACAACGCAGGAAGATTATATAAATTATCTCACTAAGACTTACAGAGAAGCCATTGACACCATAACACCAGCACTTGAAGATTTTATCGGGCAGTTAGAGGCTATTGTTGCAGAACCTCAATACACACAAACAGAAGGCGAACCACACAGCATAAGCGAGTATATAAATTATTTTAAAACAGGCACAGACACGCCTGACGGATACAACCAGAAACACTTCCCAGCACTCCACGACTTCTTTTACAGTGTTACATCGCCTTTAGCGACCTATCCATATGTCACCGACAGGCGTATCAATGCTATAAAATATGAAGCCAACAGTCTGCAACGCCGTCATAGTGAGCGTTTAACCATCTTTATCCGTGAAGAACTACTAATACTAACAGACCAACTCAGAGAACTTAAAGATATGCCGACGGACACAAACCCCAAGAATGACGATAAACCTTTAACAGGTTATGTACTTCCCCCAGATGTTGAGGTTATTCTTGAGAAATTCTTAGCAGAGGCTAATGCTAAGGCACAGGCAGAGGCACAAGCACGCTTAAAACAGGCAGAATCTAATGCTAAAGCAGAGGCACGCATAAAAGAGATACAAGCACAGCAAGCACGGAAAGAACCTAGAACTCTTGCACCTGAAGAATATTTAGAACTTTTTATTAGCTCTTTAGAGCCACATTACACCAGCCTATCCTCTAAGTATACCAGCCTGCATATAGAAAATTCTAATAACGTAGCAAGACTTGACGAGTATTTTGCGTATATCCACGCCGTTAAATATGCAAATTCAAATAATCTCGACCTAAACACCGTTCTAGCCCAGCAATCACAGGGTCAGGCAGTTATTTTAGACTTTAATGAACTTAAACCGATTTTATGGACTTGCATACAGTGCTATCTATACAACCTAGCACCTCAAGATGTCCTATCTCCTACTGTCATAGAGCATGGTGTAGTAAAAGGAATACTAGAAGCCACAGCACGCTCTGCACCTGATATAGCACGCCGTAGCTATCGCCCTAACGCTGAATTAGCCAAAGCACTCTATGATAAGATATTAGAGCATACTCACGGTTTTACCACAGTCTTGCCACTCCCTGAGGTAGCACCACAGACCGCCGAGGCTATAAAGATAAGAGTAAAAGAACTTATACACAGGGAATCAGTGCCAAAAGGCAATATTTTACCTTTTGACCTTACGAAGCCACTGGCACAGGTTATTCACGAAATGCAAGCAGACACAATCACAGCATTTACAGAGGTGTTATCTGCAAAACCCGACCCCAAATCACTTGTACCAGTAAACATCACTACCATTAAAGACATGGCCTATCTACTGATTGGGCGTGCCTGTACACCATATTTACTCAATGGCGACCTTGTAATTCACGACCAAGCGGCAGACACTTACTACAAGATAATCCCTACTATTGATAAAGAAAATTATGCAGCCTACGGGTTCAGGGTCTGTAATTTTCAAAATTTGAGTAGTCGTATTTATCGGCAACAAACTCTTTTAATGACCTCAGATAAATACAAGGACAGGTACTTCGATAATGAAGAACCTTATAGCGACCTCGACGACCCCTTTAATGAGCCGTCTAAAAATCCGAAGACTGTCTCCGAAGAGGATTTAGGACACATAAAATACAAACCCTTACCACAGGGCGACCCACAGGCACGGCAAGAAGCCCTAGCAGAACTTGAAGAATGGGATAAAGTCCTTACCGACCGAATAAACGATGTATTCGAAGAACCTGATTACGATGAAGTTCACGCCAAAGCACAAGCAGAATACCGCCAAAATGTAAGTTCCTTACAATATTTTTATCGGAACGTAGTTTTCATCAGTGCCCATAAATTGGCAGCCTATGTGTATTTCCCCCAAGAGTATTCAGATTTGATAATTAGAAAACCTCTTGACCCTGAAACGGGTAAGCCATTGGTTTACCACCCGCACCATAAAGACGGCAACCGAAGCAACAACCGTAAAGAGAATCTTGAAATTATAAGTAAACAACTAAATGACGAACTCCGAAGCACTAGCCGTCCAGTCATATACCAAGGCAAGCATTACAACACGTTAAAATCGTATTGTGAGGCTACACACGCAGGCAACTACAAAAACTTACAGCAGGTTCTGGGTAGTATGGAAACCATTGACCCTACTGACTTAATAACCTACAACAGCAGGCTCTACACCCTTGAGGCAGGCATAATCACAGCCACAGACAACACAACTGCCCCTATAATAACTTATAATAGTACTACCTATACAACTCTTAAAGATTTTGCCGAGGCTAACAAACTTCCTTACAAAAGCCTCCACAACGCCGTTAGTAAGGCACGCAAGGACAACAAGACCAATTTTAAATACAAGTACTTCAATTTTTATCTGGATGAAGCAGACAACATAATAATATCTAAATAAAAATAGCCTTTAAACCCCGTATTTATCGGGCTTAAAGGCTATTCTTACACCGATTATCCAAATCCCTCCATAAATCTCCTTACTTTTTGCCCCCTTAACCCCGACCCCACCGGGCTTAAACTCTAAAATGTGGATTAGGGCAGACCACCCTTAATAATAAGTAAATAGTAAGGTCCAGTAAAAAGTTTCAAACTTCCACTCACTTTCCCACTCAAAAAAATTATTTAAAAGCCGTAGCCCCATTTTCCCCTTACTCCTAACCCTCATAACTCCAATATTTCCCACCCCCTCCTTCCTCCTTAACCCCTGTGCCACCGACATTCCTTCAATAATTCTTCTTGCCTATCACCTCCCTCTATCTTATAATTTATGTTATGGCACATACTCACGCCCACCCCATAAAGATAGGAGGAACACCAAAAATGTCAAAGAAAATAAAAGTAGCCTGTTATTGCAGGGTTTCAACTGATAAGAAAGAGCAAGCCAGTTCTCTCGCCAATCAAGAATCCTTTTTCAGAGACTACTTAAAGAAGTCAAAAGAATATGAACTTTATAAAGTTTATCCTGACAAAGGACTATCGGGAACGCTCTTAAAAAGAGAAAACTTTGAAGAAATGTTAAAAGACGCAGGTTTAGATATAGACGACTACAGTTACACCTACCACCCAATAAACTCTTTATCAGACCAAGCAGAAGGTAAACAATCGGAAGTTATACGCAAAGAATATGTAATCATAGACAGAGGACGCAAACCCAAATTCAACTATATTTTCGTTCGCAATACCAGTCGTTTCGCCCGTAATATCTTAATTACAGATGTTCTTCGTAAACTCCGAAATAAAAAGGTCTATGTTCGATTTCTTGATATAGATAAGAGCACCGAAAACGAGAGTGACATCACCGTAATCCAGTTATTCCAAACATTTGACGAACTTTTCGTCCGAGACCTCAGTCGTAAAGTCCGTCAAGGTAACGAACGCTCAGTAGCCAACCGCATAGTGCGTTCCCACCCCAAACTCTACGGCTACAATTACATTAAACGCCGTAATCTATCTGAAAACAATCAACTTCGTAGAAAACCAGAAGAAGCTCGTGTAATTCAGATAATCTATCGCCTATATGCAGGTTGCTTCTCACCGACTACACCCCAAGAGAGTTTTATTAGTTGCGACCACGCCTGCTCCACCTGTCAAATCCAGCGTTCTTCAGGTGTAGGTATAAGACAAATAATCAACTATTTAACAGCCAACGACATAAAAACCCGTGCCAAGAAAAACTTTGGCTCAACAACTCTCAAAAATATATTATCCAACGAGAAGTACGCAGGCTACTTGAACACGGGCAAGTACGACACCGGGATAATATTTGAAACCAAGACCTACCCAAAAGTCAAAGACGACTACTTAGTAGAACCAGCCCCTGAATACATAGACGAGATTATTTCAATGGAGTTGTTTGAGATTTGCGAAACTATTCGCCTAAGTCGTTCTGACGATTTGCAATTAAAAGGCAAAGCTCCCTCTAGCAGTCTATATGGTGGCGGCTTCTTAAAATGCTCTAAATGTGGTGCTAACTATGGCTCTAATGTAGATAAAGGCAAACCATTTTATCAGTGCGGACGCAAGAAATCAAAGGGTCTAAAAGCCTGCACCTCAGCCAATGTCAGCGAAGCAGCCATCACTGAATACATCAACCTGTTAATGTCTGGGGGATTAACTCCATACATATACTCCCACCGTCAGGCAACCCTCCTAGACGGATTTAATGCTGCTTCAAGGCGTCTATCTTTTATCCGTCGCAATCGAGATGATGTTAAAGTTCAAACACTCCAAGATAAGCAAGCACAGCTAACCCGTCGCATTGAGAATCTACGCCTACAGCTGGCTGACGGCGAAGGCAACACAACAATCATAAATAATTTAATCTCCAAGACAGAGGTTGAACTTGCTGAAATAGAAATAGAATTAGACCGTTACACTAAAAAGCCTCTGCAGTTCTTAAAAGAAGCAGAGGACCTTTTATCGGCAATAGAACCGTATTTAAGTTTATTAGAGGACTTACAGGCTAATATGCAAACTACGACATATACAATAGAGGAGTTTATTTCTTATGTAGACTTCCTCACCATTTACGGAGAAACTAATCCGACAGGTGGAGGAGGCAAACCAGCAGAAGTCAATATAATCCCGACCCTAACACCTGACACTAAAATTAAGTCCATTTTATCGGTAGAAGAACCTGACCTTAAAACCTACTTCCCGATAAAAGTGCAAGCCAACGCAAGAATTGAACTACTTGCCGACGACGAGGTTATTATCACAAAACGAACCTTGAAAAAGAGAGAAGCCGATGCACTAGACACCGACCCTGAAAACACTAAACTTTTTCCACTGACTGCTCTCAACTCGACTTTCTCAGTTTTATCAGATGAGCTGAAAGCCTTGCAAACACTGTACTCCTGCTAAGCAGGAGTATGTGTCATAACAGTAATAAATTATGTCCTCCTGCAGAAGCAACTTCTATAGCTCGCTTTGTAGCTTCTTGTCCTATTACATCTTCAAAATCTAAACTGTCATTTTTAGCTGCATTTTCTTTTTTATTATAAATGTAAGGACGCATATCTTTATATATTAAAAAATCCACTACCTGTTTTAAACTATCCATAGGATAAATTTCTGCATCTTTTATCATGCTGCATTCTTTTGCATTTTCATAGGGAATTATAAATTTTTTAATCCCCCTATTTACTCCTTCTATTACTATAGGTAGTGCTCCTTTTACAGCTTTTAAATTGCCAGATAGGGATAACTCTCCCATAAAAATATACTGATGAATATCCTGTATATTTATTTGATTACTTGCTATTAATATGCCTATTGCTATAGGAAGGTCAAATAGTGCTCCTTCCTTTTTAATATCTGCTGGAGCCAAATTTATAGTAATTTTATTAACTGGGAACTCATACCCAGAATTTACAATAGCTGCTCTCACCCTATCTTTAGCTTCTTTAACAGATGTGTCTGCTAGTCCAACTATATTAAAACAAGGTAATCCATTACATATATCAATTTCAACGGATATAAGTACCCCTTCTACCCCAAAAAAGGTAGCACATAATATTTGCGTTGCCATATAATCACCCTTTATTTCAATTTTATATAGTAATTATTGACAATATAAATTCATATATACATTAACTTTTAAATATGCTAAATTGGACAATAATTTAACATATTTAAATATATAAATTACCTTATATATTCTTATATAACTGAATTAAACTTCCATATAAGGAAATAATTATAGTAGTTAGTAAAAACTTAAAATTATAGGGAGGATGTTTAAATGAAATCTTTAAATAAAAGTATTGGATCTTATGGTGAAGCCATAGCAGAGGATTATTTAAAATCTATTGGATATATTATATTAGAAAAAAATTTCACCTGTAAAATTGGCGAAATTGATTTAATAGCAAAAGATAAAAATCATATTTCTTTTATAGAAGTAAAAACTCGTTATGGGAACCCTTATGGAACTCCAGGTGAATCTATAACTAATTTAAAACAATACAAAATATATAGAACTGCCCAAACCTACATTTTAATGAAAAAACTCTATAAATCCAATTTTAGATTTGATGTAATTGAAATTACATTGAATAACTCAAGTTCCCCCCATATTAAGTTAATTAAGGATGCCTTTAGAATATGATATCTATTTAACTCACAATTCTCAATTGGAAATTTACAATTTATAAAGTCTATAAAGCACAGTATAATATATCACTGCCTCTTCAGTATTAAATGATATTTTAATTATATTGTTCAACTTTACAATATTATTGTAAAACTCCTAATATTACTCTAAACTATACAGCATCCCAATATAACTCTCATACAATTGAGAATTGACCATTGTCAATTCTCAATTGATTAAACTGTTCCCAAGCAGTGGTTAAGTTTAATCCTTAATTTTGAATTATGAATTGTTCATAGTATATTCTTCAAGAAACTTTTCCTATGTATTTTTGTCATACCATATTTCTTAATAGCATTTACATGTTCTTCCGTACCATAACCTACATTTTTTTCAAAACCATAATTTGAAAACTCTTTGCTGTAATCTTCCATAAGTTTATCTCTAAAAACTTTAGCAAGTATAGAAGCACAAGCTATGTTTGCACTTTTAGTATCTCCTTTTATAACATGATAATTTTTAATACTAAAATCTTTAATTAAATATCCATCTGACAAAACCATTTCTGGTGTAATAGAAAGATTATTGCAAGCTCTTTTAAATACTTCATTATTACACCAACCTATGCCTTTTTCATCTATTTCTTTGTTATCTATGATAGAAATACTATAACTTAATGCATTTTCTTTTATTTTATCTGCTAATTCTTCTCTTAGTTTTTTAGACAGCTTTTTAGAATCATTAATATAAAGAATCATATCTTCATGTTTTTCCCAATCTAAATCTAATATCACTGCTGCTGAAACAATAGGCCCTGCAAGAGGTCCTCTTCCCACCTCATCTACACCAGCAACATATTTATAGCTGCCAAAACTTTTATCAAAATCATACATTTTATTTACTCTAACTATTTCATCATAATAAGCATCTACATGCTTATTTAACCTTATTCCTAATTTTTGTACATTTTTTCTATTATCCTTATTTAATACATCTATTAATTCACTAAATAATTCATCATGATTATCAATAGTATAATTTAACTGAAATTCATCTACATATTTTTTTATCTCATCATATTTCATAGAAGATAAGTCTAAATCATGCAAAGCTATCACCACTATTCTTTATAAAATTTAACAGAAAAAATTCACTAAAAGTGAGTTTCTAAAAATAAAATTTATTTTTAGAAAACTCCAAAGGCTTTTGCCATGGAGTTTTAACCATAATTCCTATTTTTTATTCTTAATTTTATTGGCATTTTTTTGTTATGGAATTTAAAATCATGCATGAGTTAAATTTCCATTAAAAAACCTATATAACTTGCTTAAGGTCTCTCTAATGAAATAGGTCCTAACTTTCCACCTCTAAATTCATCTAAAAGCATTACTGCCACTCTATTGTAATCTATATTACCACCTGAGATAACTGCTCCTCTTTTTCTTCCTATGTTCTCCATATTTTCAAGAGCACTTTCACTTAGTTCATTAAGCTTATATCTTTCTTTTAATCTCTCTGGATAATACTCCTGTAATCTTTCTATAAGTTTTAATGCTAAATCTTCTATATCCATAATTTCATCTTTTATAGCCCCTGTAAAAGCAAGATTTAATCCTACTTCTTCATCTTCGAATTTAGGCCATAATACTCCTGGGGTATCCATAAGTTCTATTCCAATCTTAGTCTTTATCCATTGTTTGCTTTTAGTTACTCCTGGTTTATCCCCGGTTTTTGCTATATTATTTTTAGCTAATTTATTAATAAAGGTTGATTTTCCTACGTTAGGTATTCCAACTACCATAACACGTGTAACAATATTAACTAATCCTTTACTTTTAAGCCTGTCATGTTTTTCTTTTAAAATTTCATCTAATGCAGGCTTAATATTTTTTAGTCCTGCACCTGTCAAACAGTTTACTGTTATCACCTTAGTATGGTCATTTGAAAGTGTTTTAGTCCATTCTTTAGTTATTTTATCTTCACTTAAATCGCTTTTGTTTAATAATATAATTCTTTCTTTATCCTTACAAATTTCATCTATCTCTGGATTAGCACTTGATTTTACAATTCTAGCATCTCTTATTTCTATTACCGCATCTACTAACTTAAGACTTTCTTTAATTTGTCTTCTAGTTTTCGCCATATGTCCTGGAAACCAATTTATACTCATAAATATCCGCCTCTCGTTTTTATAGTTGGCATAAATATTCTCTATAATAAAAAATATTTTAAACTTTTTAAATTTATATTTCAACGTAAAAAAGGGACCTTCTAGCCCCATTTTTTTACTTAATTAATTCTTTAACTTTAGCAGCTTTTCCTACTCTATCTCTTAAGTAGAATAATTTAGCTCTTCTTACTTTACCTTTTCTTACAACTTCAACTTTTTCTATAACTGGAGCGTTAACTGGGAAAGTTTTTTCTACTCCAACTCCTGAAGCAACTCTTCTTACAGTAAAAGTTTCTCTTAGTCCACCGTTTTGTCTTTTAAGTACAGTTCCTTCAAAAACTTGGATTCTTTCTTTATTTCCTTCACTAATTCTGATGTGAACTTTAACAGTGTCTCCAACGTTGAATTCTGGTAAATCATTTCTGATTTGTTCAGCTTCTATAGCTTTTATTATATCTAACATGTGCATTCCCTCCTAAACTTTATTTGACGTTCATAATCATGTACCATGACAGAGGACCGCCCGTACTAGCACAAAACACATTTTATCACATAAAAAATATCATATCAATACTATTTTTTACTTTTATAATAATTCTCCAATAATTTTTTGTCTTCTTTGGTAAGTTCAATGTTTTTATATAGATCATTTCGCCTTTCTTTAGTTATAAGCAAAGATTGAAGTCTTCTATATTTTCTTATATTATCGTGATGTCCTGAAATCAAAACTTCAGGGACTTTTTTTCCTTCAAATTCATAAGGTCTTGTGTACTGTGGATATTCTAATAGTCCGCCATAAAAAGATTCCTCCATAAAACTTTCATCACAGGATAATACATTAGGAATCATTCTGCTTATACTATCCACAATTGGTATACATGCCATTTCTCCGCCAGTTAATACAAAATCACCTAAGGATAGCTCCATATCTATATAATCATATATTCTCTCGTCTATTCCTTCATAATGACCACATAAAAAAATTAATTCTTTTTCATGACTTAATTCTTTGGCTATTTCCTGATTAAAAGTTTTACCTCTCGGACCTAGAAATATTACCTTACCATTATTAACCTTTTTGACATTTCTTATACAGTCTACTATAGGTTGCGGTGTCATTACCATTCCAGCACCGCCGCCATAGGGATAATCATCTACTTTTTTATGTTTATTATTAGCATAATCTCTAATATTTACACAATTTATTTCTAATATTTTTTCATTTTGTGCTCTTCCTAATATACTGTGATTAAATACATCAAACATTTCAGGAAAAAGAGTTAATATATGTATTTTCATTATTCTGACCAAACATTAACAGGTTTTATTATTATTTCATTGTTTTCAATGTCAACTTTAACCACAATTTCCTTTAAAGCTGGAATAAGCACCTCTTTTTTTCCTTTAACCCAATATACATCGTTACTTCCTGTTTCAATAACATCATATACTGTACCTAATTCTTCTCCTTCAGTGTCAAATACTTTACAATCAATTAAATCTGCAACATAATAACTATCCTCTGGCAATTCTTTAGCATCTTCTCTGTGAATTTTTAAATATTTATTTCTATATTTTTCAGCTTCATCCATAGAATCTATACCTTCAATTTTAAGTATTGCTCTATCACTTTGAAGTTTGCAAGAAGTAATTTTTTTCTCAACTCCATCTATATATACCTTTTTTAAGGTTGTAAATTCTTCTAAACTATCTGTCAGCGAAAAGACTTTTACCTCTCCTCTAACTCCATGAGGTTTAGTTATTTGTCCTATACTCATAAACTCCTTCATTTTAAAAGTTCCTCCTAGATTTTTTATAAAATTTTTAAAAGAAAGATTAAAACTATAATTTGATTTTTATTTTAAATGTTTCCATATAAATGTGTTCTTTTATTTTATCCATTATAATTAATTATAATGACAAAATAAGAGTTAGGTTACCCTAACTCTTATGTTTCTATTATTTCTACAACAACTCTTTTATTTTCTTTAACAGCCGCTGCTTTTACAACAGTTCTAATAGACTTAGCTATTCTTCCCTGCTTTCCAATTACTTTTCCCATATCAGCCTTATCAACTTTTAATTCTAATATTATAGAATGGTCGCTAGCAACTTCATTTATTGCTACGGCATCAGGATTATCAACTAAAGATTTAGCAATAACTTCAAGTAACTTTTTCATGGAATGCTCCTCCATTCAAATCAACAATTTACTATTTTATTCCAGCATTGTTGAAAAGTCTTTTTACTGTATCTGTTGGTTGTGCACCATTTTTTACCCATTTATTTGCTTTCTCTTCGTCTATTTTAACTGTAACTGGCTCTGTTGTTGGATTGTAATATCCTATTTCATCAATAAATCTTCCATCTCTTGGAGATCTTGAATCAGCTACTATGATTCTGTAGAAAGGAGCTCTTTTAGCACCCATTCTTTTTAATCTAATTTTTACTGCCATGTTTTTCACCTCCTTTAAAGGATTAATATATTATGTTAAAAAGGTAACTTTCCAAATAACCCTTTTTTCATTGACTTTTGCATGCCCTTCATATTCTTCATTGTCTTTTTCATCATGTCAAAATGTTTTAAAATTTTATTGACTTCTTGAATTGAAGTGCCTGAACCATTAGCAATTCTTTTCTTTCTTGATGGTGAAGCAGATATCAAATTAGGTTTTCTTCTTTCTTCAAAGGTCATAGAGCTTATTATTGCCTCTATTTTACTCATTTCCTTTTCACCTTGTGAAAGATCTATCCCTTTTAATTCTTTGGCATTCATGCCTGGCATCATTTCCATAATTTTAGCTAAAGGTCCCATTTTTTTCATTTGATTAAGCATATCTAAAAAATCTTCAAAGTTAAATTCTTGATTTAACATTTTATTTCCTAGTTCTTGAGCTTTTTGTTCATCAATAGCAGATTGTGCTTTTTCTATAAGAGAAAGTACATCTCCCATTCCTAATATTCTAGAAGCCATTCTTTCTGGATAAAACACTTCTAGATCTGACATTTTTTCTCCCATACCAACATATTTTATTGGTTTATCTGTCATAGCTTTTATTGAAAGTGCTGCTCCTCCCCTTGTATCTCCATCAAGTTTCGTTAAAATTACACCTGATATATCTAACTGGGAATTAAAACTTTCAGCTACATTTACTGCATCTTGACCTGTCATTGAGTCAACTACTAATAATATTTCATTAGGATCTATATTTTCTTTTACATCCTTAAGTTCATTCATAAGTTCTTCATCTATATGAAGTCTTCCAGCAGTATCAACAATTACCACATTGCATCCATTGTTTTTAGCATTTTCTATAGACGCTTTAGCAATATCCACTGGACTCGTTTTATCTCCCATAGTAAACACTGGTACATCTATTGACTTTCCTACAACTTGAAGTTGTTTAATTGCAGCAGGTCTATATACATCACATGCTACTAAAAGAGGTTTTTTATTGTTTTTTCTAAGGTTAAGCGCAAGTTTACCAGCCATTGTTGTTTTACCAGCACCTTGAAGTCCAACCAACATGATCACAGAAATTCCATTTGGATTTAATTGAAGTTTACTTTCTGTATTTCCCATTAATCCAGTTAATTCATCATTAACTATCTTAATTACTTGTTGTCCTGGGGTTAAACTTTCTAAAACTTCATTTCCAAGGCATTTCTCACTAACATCTTTAACGAATTGTTTAACAACTTTATAATTAACATCCGCCTCCAACAATGCCAGCTTAACTTCCCTCATAGCTTCTTTTATATCTTTCTCTGAAAGTTTGCCCTTACCTTTTAATTTTTTTATGGTTTCTTGCAACTTAGAAGTTAATCCTTCGAAAGCCATAGTAAACCTCCTAAATTTCAATAATATTTTTGATTATATCATTGATTACTTCGGACTTTTCGTGGTCCTCTATATTTAAATTACTTATTTTTTTTATTATTCTTTGCTTAGAATTTTGAATTTCTAAACTTTTTTCTAAAAGATGAAGTTTTTTTTCGTACTCTAATAAGAGACTATTACATCTTTTTATTAAATCATGTATTGCTTGCCTACTAGTATTTGTAATCTCTGATATTTCTTTTAAAGATAAATCATCATTAAAATACAAGCCCATTATGTCTCTTTGTTTTTCTGTAAGCAACGGACCATAAAAATCTAAAAGTAATGATAACTCTAATCTTTTTTCCATGTAATCACCTTACTCACAAAGCATATATTAGCAAAAATAAATATGGCTGTCAAGTATTTTTACTTAACACTATAAATATTTTTGTCTGAGCTTATAATTACTTTTTTAAATTTTAAAATAATGCCTCTACGAATTCTCTTGAATTAAATTCTTGAAGGTCATCAATTCCTTCTCCAACTCCTATAAATCTAACAGGAATGTTTAATTGATTTTTAATAGAAATAACCACTCCGCCTTTAGCAGTACCATCAAGCTTTGTAAGTATTATACCATCAATAGGACATACCTCCATAAATTGTTTAGCTTGTATAACTGCATTTTGACCTGTAGTTGCATCTAGAACTAATAGTGTTTCTCTATGAGCTTCACTATATTCTCTATCAATTATTCTATTGATTTTTCCAAGCTCATCCATAAGATTTTTTTTGTTATGAAGTCTTCCTGCTGTATCACATATAAGCACATCAACTTTTCTAGCCTTCGCAGCCTGTACTGCATCATAAACCACTGCTGCTGGGTCAGATCCCTCTTGATGTTTTACTATATCAACATTTGCTCTCTTGCTCCATACTTCTAACTGATCAATAGCAGCGGCTCTAAATGTATCTGCTGCTGCTAATAATACTTTATAGTTCTCAGCTTTAATTCTTGCAGCAATTTTACCTATAGATGTGGTTTTACCTACTCCATTAACTCCAATTACAAGCTTGATTTCTGGAAGATTTTTAGGAATTAGTGTATTTTCCTCTTCTCCCATCATCTCTATTATAACTTCTTTCATGCAAGGTTTAACCATTTCTACATCTTTAATTTTATCACTTTTAATTTTTACTTTTAATCTTTCAATGATTTCCATAGAAGTTTCAACACCTATATCACTTACAATTAGTGCTTCTTCTAATTCTTCATAAAGATCATCATCTATAGTAACAGCTAAATTTAAAACATCTGATACTGCATTGCTGATGCTATCTCTTGTTTTTGTTAAACCAGTCTTAAGTTTTTCAAAAAAATTTCCAAACATAAATTTTCCTCCTAATTTCATTTCTAATGTTAATTATCCTTTTGAAATTCCGTAAAATCAACAGAAACTACCTTTGATACACCTTTTTCTTCCATTGTTACTCCATAAAGTACATCACTAGCTTCCATTGTACCTTTTCTATGAGTAATAACTATAAATTGAATATTATTTGAGAATTTCTTTAAAAACTCTGCATATCTAACTACATTTGCATCATCAAGCGCAGCTTCAATCTCATCTAATATACAAAATGGTGTTGGTTTCATTTTTAATATACCAAACAAAAGTGCTATTGCAGATAATACCTTTTCCCCTCCAGATAAAAGATTTATATTTTGAAGTTTCTTTCCTGGCGGTTCTACATTGATATCTATCTTTGATGTCAATTCATCTCCATCAGTTAATATTAAATCTGCACTTCCACCTTTAAACAGTTCTTTAAAGGTTTCGTTAAAATTCTTTCTAAGCATTGAAAAATTTTCTTTAAATACAACTCTCATTTTATCTGTCATTTCTTCAATAACTTTCAAAAGTTCATCCTTTGCTTGAACCAAATCTTCTTTTTGAGAAGTCATAAAACTATACTTTTCTTTAACTTCTTTATACTCTTCAATAGCACCTACGTTTACTGATCCTAAGCTACCGATTTCTTGTTTAATTTGAGCTACATTTTCTTTAAGTTCAGCTACATTTTCAACAGGTTCTTTAAAGTTTAAAGCTTCTGCATAAGTCAATTCATATTCCTCATTTAATTTATTGAGAAGACTTTCCTTTTCTGTTTCTATTCTAGCTAAATTTACTTGATATTTATGTAGTTCTTTTTCTGAAGCTTCAAGTTCTAAATTTAAGTTTTCTTCTTTCTCTTTAACTTTAGTTATAACCTCTTTCAGCTTTATTCTCTCAATTTCATTATCTGATATGAGTTTTTCCATATTAGATAACATATCTAAAGTATCCTTTATGGTAATTTTGTTGTTTTTCAAAATTTCACTATATTTATCCTTATTTTCTTTTAAAGTATTTGCTTCTTTCTCCAAGTTTTCTATCTTAAGAGTATAGTCTTTAATTTCTCCTTTTATTCTTAAAAGTTCATTATCTTTATTAATAGTAATTTCATCAATCTTAGCTTTTTCAACTCTAAGATCAGTTAAAATTTCTCTATAATTTTCAATATTTATATTACTTTCTTTTAACTTATTTTTTAAAGACTCTTCTTCGTCACTTATACTTTTTATTTTTTCCTCTATGGCGGATATATTTTCTTTTGAACTATTTAATTTTTCACTATTTGAAGCAATTTCATCTTCTACATTTTTTAGATTTTCTTTAGCTTTATTTAATTCCAATTTAAGCTTTATTTCTTCTTCAGAAATAGAGTTAATTTTACTTTGAACTTTTGTTTTTTCTATATTTTCAAAATGAATTTCATCTCTTAAATTTAAATTTTCTTCGTCTAAAATTTTAATATTTTCATTTAGTTTTTTCACTAATTTATTTTTATTTTCAGCTTCACTGTTTATATCCTTTAATTTGACTTTTAGTTCTTCAATTTCCCTTTTTCTACCTATAACATTAACATTTTTAGAATATATACTTCCTCCTGTTAATGCTCCTCCAGGATTTACAACTTCTCCAGATAAAGTTACAATCTTTTGTTTATAACTTAGTAGTTTAGCTATTTTAAGTGCATTGTCCATATTATCACATATTATGGTTTTTCCTAAAATATAATCCATTATACCTTTAAATTTGCTATCAAATCCTATAAGTTCACTGGCAACTCCAATATATCCAGAAGTATTTTTAATGCTATTGTTAACTTCTATCTTTCTACCTTTAACTGTACTTAACGGTAAAAAAGTAGCTCTTCCCAAAGTGTTTTTCTTTAAATATTCAATTAAAATTTTTGCATCATTTTCATCCTCTGTAATTATATTAGATAAACTGCTTCCTAATGCAATTTCCATAGCAATTTCATATTGCTTATCAACTTCTATTACTTCACCTAAAACATAACAATTACCTTGAAACTCAAGAACTTTTTTTGACTCTATATGCTTCATTAAAAGTTTAACAGCTCTATTATAACCTTCATATTGCTTATCCAAATTAATAAGCATATTTAAATTGGCATCTATTTTATTAGAATTAGCTAATAACTCCTTAAGTTTCTTCTCTTCTAAAGTTTGACTGTATCTCAATTTTCCAATTTGATTTTTATTAGCTTTAATCTTTTCCTCATAGCTGTTTATTTTTTCTAAAAGCTTATTAGATTCCATTTCCAGTACAACTTTAGTAGAGTTATTTATCCTTAGTGAATTATAAAAACTTTCTATATCTCCCTTTAAACTTTCAAGTTTATCTTTTAGCCCTTCTACTTGGCTTTCTAAAAGCATTATATTATTATTTTCAGCATTTTTATTGTCTAAAAGATTTTGTTTTATTTTTTGAGAATTCATTAATTTTTCATTTTCACTAAAAGTATTATCTGTTAAAGCCTTTATTTCTCCTTCTTTAAGTTTAATTTTATCCTCTATTATTTTTTGATTATTCTTAGAGTCATTTAAACTTATTTCCAGCTTTTCAACTTCATTTTCTAAAGAATTAATTTTTAAATTTAACTTTTCTACTTCTTCAACATTTTTTTCTATAGATTTATTA